>CAZUBV010000187.1:0-2664 GCA_964618875.1 uncultured Flavobacteriaceae bacterium | reverse complement strand
TTTATAATTACTACGTATAGATGCATTTTCGCTACAAATTATTTAAAAATGTGCGGAATTGTAGCAAGTTTTCATTATCAGAAACCAGAATCGGAGCAGCGCGACCAGTTGCTCGAAATGTCTAAAAAGATAAGACACCGAGGTCCAGATTGGAGTGGTATTTATAGCGATTCAAATGCGGTTTTAGCCCATGAGCGTTTAGCAATTGTAGATCCAGCTTCCGGCAAACAACCTCTTTTTAGTGCTGACCAAACACTAATTCTTGCCGCAAATGGAGAGATTTACAACCATCGCGCTTTAAGAAACTCCCTTGACACAGAATATGAGTTTTTGACTCAATCTGACTGTGAAGTAATTCTTGCGCTGTACCAAACCTCAGGTGTCGATTTTTTAGATCGCCTTAACGGAATTTTTGCCTTCGCCCTCTACGACAAATCGAAAGACGACTATTTAATTGCTCGCGATCACATGGGGATTATTCCGCTGTACATGGGTTGGGACCAGGAAGGTGTTTTCTATGTAGCTTCAGAGCTTAAAGCCTTAGAGGGGTATTGTACACAAATTGAATTATTTCCTCCAGGACATTACAAAACAAAATCAATGGCTGCCCCGGCACCTTGGTATGATAGAGAATGGAAGGCTTTTGAAAAGGTTCAAAACAACTCCTCTTCGATTGATGAGCTCAGAGGTGCTCTTGAGGCTGCGGTAGAGCGTCAACTCATGTCTGATGTGCCTTATGGTGTGCTACTCTCCGGAGGGCTTGACTCTTCGATCACCTCTGCGGTTGCGAAGAAATTTGCAAGTCGTAGAATTGAAAGTGGTAATACTGAGGACGCGTGGTGGCCCCGATTGCACTCATTTGCTGTTGGACTACCTGGTTCGCCAGATTTAGCTGCTGCACGCAAAGTTGCCGATCATATTGGAACCGTTCACCACGAGATCACCTTTACTATACAAGAGGGGCTAGATGCGATTAAGGATGTAATTTATCATCTTGAAACCTACGATATCACTACTATTCGAGCTGCAACTCCAATGTATTTGATGGCACGGGTTATAAAATCTATGGGGATAAAGATGGTGTTGTCGGGTGAAGGCTCGGATGAACTTTTTGGAGGGTATCTCTACTTTCATAAAGCGCCAAATGCCAAAGAGTTTCACGAAGAGACGGTTCGGAAGCTTGAAAAACTGCATATGTATGACTGTCTGCGAGCAAACAAAGCCTTATCCGCATGGGGAATCGAGGGTCGTGTTCCTTTCCTCGACAAAGAATTTATCGATGTGGCTATGCGTCTGAATCCATCAGAAAAACTAATCACCTCGGAACGTATGGAAAAATGGATTCTGCGAAAAGCATTTGAGCATCTACTACCTGCAGAGGTGGCTTGGAGGCAAAAAGAGCAATTCTCGGATGGAGTAGGTTACAGTTGGATTGATACCCTGAAAGAGATGGTTAATACAGAGGTTTCTGACCGACAAATGGAGCAAGCAGCTTTCAAATTTCCAATTCAGACTCCTCAAACTAAAGAAGAGTACTACTATCGATCTATTTTCTCTACTCATTTTCCATCTGATGCGGCGGCGAAAAGCGTTCCGCAGGAACCTTCGGTGGCTTGTAGCACCAAGACAGCTCTCGAGTGGGATGAGGCCTTTAAAAAGATGAATGAGCCCTCAGGAAGGGCAATAGCCTCAGTGCATACTGATGCTTATAAAAGCTAGCTTTGTAAACAGCTGAATGTTGATAACTTAAGAGCTCAAAACACTTATAAACACAAGTGTTTTGGGCTCTTTCGGTTATATTTGTAAGAATGCAAAAACCGATAATGAAGTTATGAGCGAAGAACAAAAAAATCCACAATATTCCGCAGATAGTATACAGGCCCTTGAGGGGATGGAACACGTTAGAATGCGCCCATCGATGTATATCGGTGATGTCGGACCTAGAGGGTTGCACCACTTGGTTTATGAGGTAGTTGATAACTCCATTGATGAAGCAATGGGAGGGTATTGCGATACCATCACAGTTGCAATCAATGAAGATCAATCGATAACCGTTCGCGACAACGGACGAGGCATACCTGTAGGTATGCATAAAAAAGAAGGTGTTTCTGCTCTTGAAGTGGTAATGACCAAGATAGGAGCCGGAGGTAAATTTGACAAAGACTCGTACAAGGTATCTGGTGGTCTTCATGGGGTAGGGGTTTCGTGCGTAAATGCACTTTCTATCAGTCTTAAGGCTACTGTAGAACGAGAAGGAAAGATTTGGCAGCAAGAATATGAAAGAGGTAAAGCACTATATCCAGTCAAGTCAATTGGCGAGAGTGATCGCAACGGAACTGAGGTAACCTTTCTTCCCGATCCAATTATTTTTACACAAACCACCGAGTATTCTTACGAGACCCTTGCGAATCGTATGCGGGAGTTATCTTATCTGAACAAGGGAATAACAATTACCCTAATTGATAAACGTAAGATTGATGAAAAAGGTGAGCCCTTAACCGAGATTTTTAAAAGTGATAAAGGGTTAGAGGAATTCATTTTATTTCTCGATGAATCAAGAGAGCCGCTTATTCAAAAAGTGATCTCAATTGAAGGGGAGAAAAACGGCATTCCAGTAGAGGTAGCCATGATTTACAATACAGGCTTCTCTGAGAACCTTCACAG
>CAZUBV010000186.1:0-2679 GCA_964618875.1 uncultured Flavobacteriaceae bacterium | reverse complement strand
TGCTCCTCACTTCCTGTCAGATAATCAGGAACCACTTTACAAAATGCTTTCGGAAATAGGCCTTTATCAACTTTGCTGATTGCTTTATGCACGTCGTCTTTCGTAGCGGAAACTCCTCGCAGGTCGTACCTTTTAGATGTGTTAAGACTCATAATTTTGAGGTTTGAGCAAAAATAGAACTAATGTTTAACAAATTCGAAGCCGCACAAATGCACATTTGCACAATTTCGAACCGCATTTTTAACAAGTTTATAATTATTTGATAACTATAAGGTTATGCGAAGGAACGGGCTAACAAATCTCTTAAATTTGGGCTTTAACTAACTAATCCGAATCAAATACATCATGAACAAAGCGAAATTAGAGTACATCTGGCTTGATGGA
Source organism: uncultured Flavobacteriaceae bacterium (assembly GCA_964618875.1). GTDB lineage: Bacteria > Bacteroidota > Bacteroidia > Flavobacteriales > Flavobacteriaceae > UBA3478. The sequence continues at coordinate 2,295 of CAZUBV010000186.1, read as the reverse complement.
TATACTCCCACCCAAGAGCTGCGAAGCAAAACAAAAATTGTTAAAGATTTTGACGGATCCCTAGAGAGCTGCCCAATCTGGTCATTTGATGGTAGTTCGACTATGCAAGCAGAAGGCGGATCGTCTGACTGTCTATTAAAGCCGGTAAACATCTTCCCAGATCCAGATCGTTTGAATGGATTTTTGGTAATGTGTGAGGTTATGAATCCTGACGGTACTCCTCACGTTTCAAATCACAGAGCGTCTATCGATGATGACGATAACGACTTCTGGTTCGGATTTGAGCAAGAGTACTTCCTTATGGACAACCAAACAGACCTACCACTAGGATTCCCTAGAGGAGGATTCCCTGGTCCACAAGGTCAATATTACTGTTCAGTCGGTGGTCGTTACACTTGGGGTCGCGACTTCGTTGAAGAGCACCTAGACATCTGTTTAGAGGCTGGTTTAAACGTAGAAGGTATCAACCAAGAAGTTGCACCAGGTCAATGGGAATTCCAAGTGTTTGCAAAAGGTGCAAAAGAGGCTGGAGACCAAATCTGGGTAGCACGCTACCTATTAAATAGAATTACAGAGAAATACGGCTATTATATCGAATTACACCCAAAACCAATCAAAGGAGACTGGAATGGTTCAGGTATGCATGCTAACTTCTCTAATTCAACTCTACGAAACGCAGGAAACCGCGAAACTTACGAGAAAATTTGTGAGGCATTCCGTCCAGTGGCTAAAGAGCATATCGAAGTTTATGGAGCCTACAACGATCAGCGTCTAACTGGTAAGCACGAAACGCAATCGATTAATTCCTTCTCTTTCGGAGTATCTGATCGCGGAGCTTCGATTCGTATTCCAATTGCAACGGTAGAGAACGGATGGAAAGGATGGCTTGAAGACCGTCGTCCTGCTTCTAATGCAAATCCATACCAAGTTGCTGGTATGATCATCAAAACGGTAAAATCAGCGAAACTTTAATTGCTGGATTTTCATAAAAAAAGGCCACCCATTGGGTGGCCTTTTTTGTTTCAACCTATCCGATGACCACTCGATAAACAAAGAACCCGTAGATCGATAGCAGTATAAGTCCGTCTTTCCAATTGAGTTTCATTTTAGGCGGAATCAATACTAATGGCAATATTACAAAGGCAATAAAAACCATAAAAAACAAATCATTGGTGATAAACCCCTGATCAACAATTGGAATAGGAGTAACCAGTGCTGTAATTCCAAGTACAGAACAAATATTGAAAATATTAGATCCTACAAGGTTTCCAAGTGAAATCGCTTTTTCCTTTTTTACAACCGCAATAATCGAGGCAGCCAATTCAGGAATACTCGTTCCAACCGCAACTACAGTAATACCGATAACGCGATCACTTACTCCAAAGCTCTCAGCAAGAGTAACTGCACCGCCTACTAGCCATTCTGACCCCAGCCAAAGACCAACCCCACCGAGTAACAAATATATCGCCGTGGCGAAGCCGCTTAATAATTCTGTCTCGTCCGGAAGTTCCTCAGTCACATTAGCGGTATCCTGCTTACGCAATAGCATCCATAAAAAAAAGACCATAGCGACTACCAAAATGGCACCCTCTATGCGCGATAGCAAGGAATCAAAAAACACAAATCCTAATAGCAGTAAAGAAGCCAAGATCATCGCTGGCCAATCCATCTTATAAAATGACTTGGTAACATCCATTGATCCAAATAACAGCGTAATACCTAGCACTAAACCTAGATTAGCCGCGTTAGAACCCACAACATTACCCATAGCCAAATCAGGAGTTCCAGCAAGAGCAGCCTTTAAGCTAACCACTAATTCTGGTAGAGACGTAGCAAAACTCACCACAGTTAGACCCACAACAACTTTAGGAATGGAGAGTTTAAGAGAAATCGAAACAGAAGACTTTAAAAGGGCATTACCCCCAAAAATTAGCAGTCCCAAACCGCCGATTAGCATAAGTAGTGGCATCATAACCCAAAGATACTTTCTTCGCGCTATATTAGCCTATCGAAAATTGATTGTCGATGAAAAAGAAATTCTTTAAAACACTGGCCCTTATTAACCGGAAATTACTTCCTAGTTTAAGCAAAAAAAGGGTCGATTTATCTCGTGCCACCAAGGCTCAAAAGGCCCTTCTTGCCTATCGCTATTACATCACTACACAATCACTAGACTAGCCCACGCAAATTCTAAATTCTCTTTTGCCTATTTGAATTAATCCTTTATATTTGCACCCCACAAACGGCCTCGTGGCGCAACTGAATAGCGCATCTGATTACGGCTCAGAAGGTTGC
>CAZUBV010000185.1:0-2682 GCA_964618875.1 uncultured Flavobacteriaceae bacterium | reverse complement strand
ACAAGTGACTCTAGTGCCCGATGCAATTGACGCGATTACTTCTGACTCAGGATGGGACTGCCACAAACACCATTCTTTCTTAACTGAGGTGATTTCGGAATTCAAAAAGCAAGGCATACGCACCTCAATTTTTCTTGATCCCGATCCAACGATGGTTGAAGCGGCTGCTAAAACTGGAGCAGATCGCATCGAACTCTACACTGAACCCTATGCAACCGGATACCTCTCAGATCGAGCTTCGGCAATTGCTCCGTTTATCGCCACTGCCGAGCGTGCCGTATCAGCAGGCCTAGGGGTTAACGCAGGTCATGATTTGTCTTTAGACAATATCAGCTACTTTGCTCATTGCATCCCTGATTTACTTGAAGTTTCGATTGGTCATGCCCTTATTTGCGAATCGATTTATTTCGGACTAGACAATGTGGTAAACCAATACTTACATCGATTACAACATCCTAGAATATGATTCATGCCAGTGTACTTGGGCAAGGTCCAGCGCTTTTTATTTTACATGGATTTTTAGGCAGTGGTGACAATTGGAAAACGTTGGCCAAAAAATGGAGTGAGTTAGGGCGTGAAGTTCACTTGCTTGATGCGCGTAACCACGGAAAGAGTTTTCACAGCGACCAGTTCAGCTATGAAATCATGAGCGAAGACATAATTCAGTACGCTCACCATAATCAGATTAAAACGTTCGATCTTCTCGGACACTCTATGGGCGGAAAAACAGCTCAATTTTTAGCGCTGCGTTTTCCGCAATACCTCAATCGACTCGTTGTGGTAGATATCGCTTCTAAAGCGTATCCGCCCCATCACACCGAAATTCTAGAGGCTCTTTACCAGCTTGACAGCATGAAGCTCTCTAGTCGAAAGGAAGCTGAAGAATTTTTAATTCCGTTATTTAAAGATGCTGGGTTACGTCAATTTTTACTTAAAAACCTAGAACGAGACGACAGCGGAATACTTTCCGTTAAATGCAACATTGAACTGTTTCGGAATCACCCTACTAGTATTGGCAAAGCACTACCCAGCGATGCGCAGATACACACTCCAACCCTTTTTGTGCGCGGCTTGCGCTCAAATTACATTACGGACGCAGACCTTCTTCTTTTAAAAGAGCAGTTTACGCATTTTAATCTTCGTGACATTCCAAATGCAGGCCACTGGCTACACGCCGAGCAGCCCGAGCTTTTCGATGCAGCAATAAGGGAGTTTTTAAACTTGTAAGGCGGACAGAAATACATTAATTTTGCGGCTCTTTTAACTTAAAGGGTCCTTATGACGATCGAAAAGCAAGTATTAGCACCACAACACGAGCTAATCACCATTAGCCTAGAGGCTTCAGACTATCAATCAAAAGTAGACAGCGTACTTAGTTCTTATCGCAAGACTGCTAATATTCCTGGGTTTAGAAAAGGTCAAGTTCCCATGGGGCTGATCAAAAAACAATACGGAACTGCCGTGCTCGCCGATGAAGTAAATAAACTGCTTCAGGAGCATCTGGGAACCTATATCGAAAACGAAAAACTAGCCTTACTCGGAAACCCACTGCCGAAAGAACGTGAAGATTTCGATTGGAAGGCTGAAACCCTTCAGTTTGATTTTGAAATCGGAATCGCTCCAGAGATCAAACCCGCTCTCAAAACAAAGAAGGCAATTACCAATTATAAAATTGTTGCTACTGCTAAAAATATCGATGAACAGGTTGAGCGACTTACCGAGCAATACGGATCGCTGCATGCCAAAGACACGGTAGAAGCTGGAGACGAAGTAACTGGTCTAATTACGGCTAGCGAGCCGCAAATCGAAAACACGGCAACGATTTCACTTAAAAACATCAAAAGTAAAGCTGCACTAAAAGTGCTCGTTGGTGCTAAAGTCGGCGATACAGTTACGCTAAACACTAAGGGACTTTTCGAAAAAGAATTCGAATTAGCTCGAACACTGGGTCTGTCAAACGAAGATGCTAAGGACCTGAAAATTGACATAAGTTTGGCTATTAGTGAGGTTAATCGCAGAGAACCTGCTGCACTTGACCAGGCGTTCTTTGACAAACTCTTCGGCGAAGGCACAGTTGATTCGGTAGCAGCGATGAAAGAGCGCATAAAGACCGATTCTGAGGCGCAATTCGAACAACAGGCCGATCAAAAATTCATGAACGATATTACCGAAGCAATTATTGAAGAAACCAGCTTCGAACTTCCTCAAGAATTTTTAACGCGTTGGATTCAATTTAGCGGAGAAAAAGAACTCTCACGCGAAGAGGCTGAGGCTGAGTACGAGCGTTCAGAAAAAGGTATTCGTTACCAGCTTATCGAGGCCGAACTCATCAAAACGCACAATCTTCAAGTAACTTTCGAAGAATTAAAAGATTATGCGATGGGGTACATCCGCAGTCAAATGGCTCAATTTGGAAGACTAAATCCTAGCGATGCCGAGGTTGAACAAATTGCGGCTTCTATTATGCAAAATCAAGAAGAGGTTCGCCGTTTATCAACTCAAGTAATGAATGAAAAATTACTGGATCTATTCAAAAAAGAGGGCAAGCTAAAAACCAAAGAGATCAGTTTCGAGGAATTCATCAAAGAGGCGTATGCCTAATTTGAGCTATCTTAAGCACTAAATAAAAGCTATCATGGATTACGGTAAAGAATTCAAAAAATTCGCCATCAAAGATCAAGG
>CAZUBV010000184.1:0-2708 GCA_964618875.1 uncultured Flavobacteriaceae bacterium | reverse complement strand
TATTTTAAGAAAAAACACAACTTATATGTGGGGAGCAAACAAATGGACTGATGAGATGTTCAAGAAGTATTGGTGGATGATTCCGATAATCATAGTTGTTTATTTGTTCGTTCGCTGATTTTTACGAGCATCTTGAAAATGATTAAATACGGTGTTTACAAACGTCAAAATCAAGCCTACTCCCAACCCAATATAAACGATAGTAAAAATTTTTCCGAGATCGGTTTGAGGAGTAAAATCACCATATCCAATTGTTGTAAGCGTGATTGCTGAAAAGTACAGCGCATCTAGAAAACGCCAACCTTCGGCGTACATATAGAATAGAGCTCCTCCAAATAAAATAAATATCGAGGCAGCAAGTAAGCTGCGGTAAACTTTATCTTTTAAGAATTCAATAAAGGTTTGGATGAAGAATCCCATAATACAGTATCTTTTAAACTAAAACACCTACAATATCGAAACTCAAATCGAAAACTTACAGTTAAATCTAGGCCAAGTATCAATTGTAGTTCATGACTACGATAGAGCTATTGCCTATTATACAGACATGCTATCGGTAATCAAACCGGCGGCCGCGTATTTCTATTTCTATACACCAACAACTTTGATAATTATCATGCAAGGCTTGTAAGCAAGCAAGTAGAAATCATCAATGGCCCACGAGAAGAATCGTACGGAAAGGTTTTGGTATTCAAAGACTGTTTTGGGAATCTATGGGATTTGATTGAGCGTACCACAAGCCTTGGGGATTAACTTCGGCCCCCTTCAGGGCCCTTGTTGATCCCCATGGGGGTAGCTAAAAACGAAAAAGCCAACTGCAATTGCAGTTAGCACCTTTTTTCTACAAGCGAAGCTCCAAAGAGAGCTTTGTGCTTCGCTTGTAGAAAAAAGCCCCGGACACGAAGCGTCGAGGGCTTTTTCGTTTTGCGGAGAGAGGGGGATTCGAACCCCCGATACGGTTGCCCGTATACACACTTTCCAGGCGTGCTCTTTCAACCACTCAGACACCTCTCCAAATGCGTGCTGCAAATATAATCTGAATACCGATTTAAAAAGATTTAGATATCGATTTGAGGCAAATTCAACCTAAAACCGATAACGCAGTCATTATACTTTTCACTACAAAACCTATACACATCTAAATAAATTGAATTACAGATAATTAAATGATTATTATACCCTACCACAACAACTCTATTAACGTGTTTATTCGCTATTTCAACCTATCTTTTCAGCTCGCCTTCTATTTCGTTTCAGGTAAGCACCACCTAAACTTAAACTACATGCTAAACAAAAAACACCTGCTCACCCTTTTACTTATTGCCGTAACGTTAGTTCCCGTATCCGCTCAAGTTAGCGTAGGGGCGGGTAGTTATAGTAGCACTTTTCCGGGGGCTGATGCAGCTGGCCGCAACGGGTTTCCGTCTGGTAATCCCTACGTAAGTGGCAATGCCGTGGGCAAGCCCATTCCTACTAATGATTGGTGGTCGAAGCTCATTAAAGAGGGTCAGGCCGATAACCTTTTTAATTATCCGTTTACCCTTAAAACTCAAAGTGACGGACTCATCGTTTCTTACATCCCTTGGGGGGTGATTGGTGATTCTGCTCCAATAAAAATTGGTCTTAGCGGACTTTCCGCCAGTAATACAACCGTGTCAGACTACAGTGATTGGACCTTAAGCATGAACTGGGCTGCAAACTCAAAAAGCATGACGGTGACCGCTGGTGTGGCTATGCCTTTTCTGTATTTCGAAAAGGGTAGTGCCGACCAGGTGTCTATTACCGTAAACAGCGGATCAGTGAGCATAGATGGCACTAAACTGATCATTCAAGACGCGAGTCATGGAGCCGATTTTGTAGTTTTTGCACCCTCGGGAAGTAGCTGGAATACAAGCGGAAGCACCTATACCTCGAGCTTAAACGGCAAAAATTACTGGTCTGTTGCTATGTTGTCTCAAGCGGCGACCGATGTAAGCGCCACTATTGATGAGCTTGAACCTTTCGCATTCGTATTTCCGACAAATACAGCAGTGAGTTGGAATTACGACCAAGAAACTTCTAAGGTCCGATCAACGTACACGGTTACCACCGAAGTTAAAGAAGGTGATAATACCACTTTTTTTCAAGGTTTACTTCCACATCAATGGGCGCATCTGGCCGCCGACAGCGCTACCCCAACGGGACCGAGTTATTCGACCGTTCGTGGTGAAATGAAGCTTTTAAAAGGAAATAGCTTTAGCCTAGAGAACACCTTTTCGGGTATACTCCCTACCCTTCCGAACCTTGCCCATTACAGTGAAAGCTTTGACATAGCCGAATTAGCTAACAAAATTGAAGATTTAGAGAATAGTCAACTCGATCTATGGACCGATTCGTATAACGAAGGTCAGCTAATGAACCGATTGGTACAAACTGCCCGAATCGCCCACGAGATAGGGCAAACTGAGGCTCGAGATAAGATGCTAAAAACCGTCAAAGAACGACTCGAAAACTGGCTTACCTACACCCCCGGCGAGGTCGCTTTTATGTTCTATTACCAGCCTCAATGGACTGCATTAATAGGCTATCCGGCCGGCCACGGTCAAGACAACAATATTAACGATCACCATTTTCATTGGGGGTATTTTATTCATGCCGCAGCCTTTGTTGAACAGTTTGAACCCGGATGGGTATCGCAGTGGGGTCCTATGATCGAACTGTTAATTCGC
>CAZUBV010000183.1:0-2709 GCA_964618875.1 uncultured Flavobacteriaceae bacterium | reverse complement strand
GTAAGCTGTATACCATCCTGGATTTTCTAAAATATTTCGCTTGATTACCGAGGGTGTAATTGAAGGGTGGTACCCTAGACCGATATATTGATTAAACACCTTGTTTTTTAAGGAGCAATCTTCTAAATGTTTTAAGAGCTCGAATTCGCTTATCGCCTCAGGTAAGTTCATCTTACCGGCCAATCGAATGTCATTTGGAATAGTTTGATCAATTAGTTCGCCAATAGAGGTGGCCTCTACAGCTGATAACATAGTCTGAACTTCCGAGGCCTGAACGCCAATGTGTCGATTTACAAAAGGAGTACTCATCAATCATCAATTTTGAGGATGTAAAATTACCGAATAAAGAGTGTGCTTAATCGCTCTAGTACGCGGAAATTTTAAGGGGTTATCAAAAAGTGTTAAGAAGTACTATTTTTGTTTAATGAAGCAGCGTATGTCTTGGTTTTCAATATACGTAAAAGGCAACTTTCATGTTAGCTTTTCCGCTTTGAGCCTAAGTTTGCTTTCGATGCAATGGTTAAACATTTCACCTCCTTTTGTTGTTTATTTTTTTCTGTTTATAAGTACGTTTTTAGGGTATAGCTTCCTGAAATATTATTCTGTTCGTGATAAACTCCTTACTTCATCTTCTTTTTTCACCATCTTTCTGCTTTTAAGCTTACTTGTTGGCTGTGTTGCGCTAGTGATAGGCTTATTTAGTCTTCGGTTACCCTCAATTGTGGTAGCCGCTATAGCGACGGTTATAACTCTTTTTTATGCGAAAGGATCACCGGTTGCCTTTTCGAGAGAAAATGGGTTTGTGAAAATAGTGCTCGTAGGCCTAGTTTGGGCACTGATGTGCGTGTCTTTTCCGGTTGCGCACTTTGGAATAGATCTGCTATTGAGCAAAGCGGTTGTTCACCTCTTTTTTGCAGTTTTATTATTGGTATTAGCCCTTATGGTGCCTTTTGAAATTCGTGATTTAGCTAGTGATCAGCTGCATTGGCCAACCCTTGCCCAATATTTAGGGACCACACGAATCAAAGCTGTGGGATTTGCATGTTTACTTGGAGCTCTGGTGTTGTTCGGTAAGGTGACAATGGGAGGGCTTAGCACGTATACTGCAATGTGTACACTAGGCGCATTAGTTAGCCTGGCAATCTGGAAGTCACATAAGAATCAGTCGCAGTGGTTCGCTTCCTTTTGGGTAGAGGCAATACCAATCGCCGCCTTTGCGGTGAATTATTTATTTAAGTGAGGTAGCGCCTTTAATTACCTTTTCTTTTAAGGACTCTTTGTAAGCGATTATTCGCTTTAGTAATTCTTCATCTGAGGTGGCTAATATTTGTGCAGCTAAAATTCCTGCATTTTGTGCACCGTCAAGTGCAACGGTAGCAACAGGTACGCCTCCTGGCATTTGAAGAATAGAAAGCACTGAGTCCCATCCGTCGATTGAATTTCTGCTTTTTACAGGGACTCCAATAACTGGAAGCGGACTCATTGAGGCCACCATGCCCGGTAGGTGAGCTGCCCCTCCTGCACCAGCAATAATTACTCGAATTCCTCTGAGATGTGCATTTTTAGCGAAGTCAACTAGTTTTTCTGGAGTTCGATGTGCAGAAACAATATCAACTTCAACCGATACCTCAAACGTTTTTAGGATGTCAACAGCCTCTTGCATTACTACAAGATCGCTTGTACTCCCCATAATTACTGCTACACTACTCATTGGAAATCACCTTGATTAAATCTTTTACTTCGCGGGCTCTAAGATACGCTTCTTCTGGATTCGAATCTACAACCGTTATGTGTCCCATTTTTCTAAAGGGTTTAGTTTCGCTCTTACCGTAGATATGGGGACAAACGCCCTTTAATTTCATAGCTTCTTCAAGCCCTTTGTAATATACTGGGCCCGTGTGATTTTCGTCACCTACCAGATTGACCATAACTGCAGCTACTTTTGATTCGGTGTTTCCGAGTGGCAGTCCTAAAATGGCTCTGATATGCTGCTCGTATTGATCAGTATAGCTAGCCTCTAGACTATAATGACCACTGTTGTGGGGCCTTGGAGCTACTTCATTAACATATAGCTTGTTGTCCTTTCCGAGGAATAGCTCAACAGCAAGCAGGCCAGTTACACCAAGACTTTCTGCGACCTTTTCGGCTAGAGTACGCGCCTCTTCGGCGATTTGATCCGTAATATTGGCCGGACAGATTACGTATTCAACCTGATTGGCTTCTGGGTGAAAGTCCATGGCAACAACCGGATAGCTCATTCGCTCACCAGTAGTCGATGAAGCCACGATAACGGCGAGTTCTTTTTCAAATTCAATTTGAGCTTCTACAAGGCAGGGAACATCTGGGAGCTCATCAAAATCAGCTAATGATTTAATGATTTTTACTCCTTTTCCGTCATACCCGCCCTGAGCTGACTTCCAGACTACAGGAAAAGAACTTGTCTGTGCTTTTGCTGCTGAGGTAGAATCAAAATTCTGATAGGGTGCTGTTGGTATTCCGTGAGCTGCATAGTGGTCTTTTTGGATAGACTTGTTTCCGATCGTTTGAAGGGCCTCTGGCTGCGGATATACCTTAACGCCTTCTCTTTGAAGTTTAAGCAAGGCTTCGATGTTAACGTGTTCGATTTCTATGGTAAGTACATGAACCTGCTTTCCGAAATTATACACGGTATCGAAATCAAGGAGATCTCCCCTGTGAAACTCATGGGCT
>CAZUBV010000182.1:2461-2722 GCA_964618875.1 uncultured Flavobacteriaceae bacterium | reverse complement strand
TTCGAGCGCACACTTCGCAGACACATACGGTGCGTACCCCAGATATGTCGACGTTGAAAGTGTTGATAGATGGAGTATACGACCCCACTTTCTAGATAACATATCCGGAAGGAATGTACGGTTTAATTCTATTGCAATTCCAAGATTAAAGTTCCAGACACGCATCCAATCCGTCACATCGGCATTTGGATTTGAAATTCCTAACGAACCACCTAGATTATGTACAATAATATCAGGGCTTCTCAATTCAAAATCTAGTCT
>CAZUBV010000182.1:0-2451 GCA_964618875.1 uncultured Flavobacteriaceae bacterium | reverse complement strand
CTAAATCGAGCTCTATGCACAAATGACGCCCTATAGAACTATCCATCGTGTTAGTCGCGGATTTTAACTTTTCTAATGAACGACTAATTAAAATTAAATTTACTCCCTCCTCAGCGAGAGCTCTCGCAATCGAAAGGCCTATATTCTGACTCGCGCCAGTTACTAGAGCGGTTTTATTTTCCAAGCCAAGTCGCACAAACATTCCTAAACAAATATTTTCTAGGACAGGATGAGTATGTATTAATTTTTCTCAAATAACATTGTGTGGGAAGGTACTCGAAGAGCGCATTAAATGGATCGATAAAAAACGCATTAAGTGGGGTTTTCGCAATCAAAGTATAATTATGTTGTTTAACTAGGTAACGCACTATCTCAATGTCAAGGGGGTTCATAAAATTGAATAACTTTGTTTCTACTAATAAGAGCGCAGGTCGCCATGCTTTGGAAGGTTCGAGTAGGCCCTTTAGCACTGGAACTTCGAGGCCCTCGACGTCTATTGAGACGATCTCCGGAGGCGGCGCTGAGTCAGCAGTCGCATGAGTAAGTTCCTGAAACCTTTCTTGCCACATGTCATAAGCTCTTTCCACAGGCAATATGGAGCGACTAATCTCGGAGTTCAAAAAGCGCTCCGCGTAACGCTCAGCGGTGTGGGTATCGGCCGTATTCATGGTTGGATCAGGAAAGGTCCAAAACTCGGCTGACCCTGTTTCGCCCCCCAAGAGTCCATGAACAACCAAGAGTCCATGAACAAAACAGTCCTTTGGCCTGTCTACCTTCCATCTGGCAGACAAATCTCTTCCATCAACAGCAAGCGTACGCCACCCCCTTTTATAAAAAAAGTAGGAGTTGGAGTTATTAACTGGCTCACTACAACCAATGTCAAAAAAGAGACCGTCGTTGAGTTTATTTCGGAATAGCGAAGAAATGATGACATCTTCTCCCTCCATAGCATAGGATTCAACAATCATTTCATGTGGCCATTGCATGAGCGCCTCTATTTAAGCTAAGTCAACCTGGAAATCTTGATTCAATTCACTGCTCAAATTTGTATTTCTCATCACCTTTTAAGACTAAAGTTATTTCAGTGCTAACGCGAGTTTTTTCACCATGATTAATCGATCCTCCATGCAGCAAGCGCTCATTGAACAACAGCAGGGTCCCTGGTTGGGTGGGCACAAGTTCACTCCTGAGCAAACTAACATTTTCCAGTATACTGGGTTTTTTGATTCCGTCCTTCTCAATATACTCGTATTGCCAATCCAACTTATGGGAATTGGGAATAACGACTAAACCACTTTTACCAAGCTCACAAAAAATCGGGATCCAGACTTTAACGGTAACAAATTCCGCTGGAAACATTCCGCAGCCAGGGCCCGAGATATTGTGAAACCATTTATCCGCATGAATTGGCCCCACATCATCGATAACCCGGGGCCTAACTATTCGCCAGTAGATCTCCTTTTTACCGTGCATAACAGTATTGCGATGAACAACGTCCGAAATAGAGAATTCACCAAAAACATTACGTAATTTCTCCATGAAAGCCAACTGCGCGATAGTTTCGACCACATTTTGAGGGAGTAAACGTGTTTCCTTCCCCCACAACAGTTGGTGATCTACTAAATGAGCGAGCTTGTGGTAGGAAGCTATCCCATATTCACGAAACTGTTCAACTAACCCGGGATACCGCTCGGAAATTGCACTAAGCCATTGTTCCACTATCGCTTCGCGGATGCGAGTGAGTTCACCCGGAGACAGATTTAAATCAGTACTAAAACCAGGTGATTTAAAAACTTTATCTCTAATTTCAGCTGACTTGATCAATCTTTAAGACTCCATACTAGCCAAAATAGCGCTACAAGCTCAAATCGCATAAATGCGAAAAAACAGCCTCAAATCGGTGTCAATGCATGAGGGTTTAATTAACGTGAAACGACTGATCTGCCCTTATAATGTGCAACTCAGGAAGAGGAACAACAAAGCAACCGCCTTCCTCTAGATATTTTTGGTGACGCTGGATGATTGGGGTGGCATATTGCCAAGCGAGTATAACTATATAGTCCGGTCTACGAATATAAATCTCCTCGGACGGTATCACGGGGATATGACTTGCAGGGGAATAAAGTCCATGCTTTGCTGGATTATCATCCAGAATACACCCCAGTTTTCTCGTAAGACAAAAGTCCCAAGTCAAAGTCGTTGCGGTGGTCGAGGCACCGTACCCCCAGATCAGCTTACCTTCGCAAAGCCGCTCCTCGAGAAAATGGGTCAAGGCGTCTCTGCGCTCGGAAATTCGCTTCGAGTAGGCTTGATAAAGTCCAATTTGGTAAAACCCGCGCCGCCTCTCGCCTTCAATCATTTGCCCAATCGCTGCCTGCTTCGTTCGTTTACCGGTGGGGCTGCGCTGTGCAAAGCCCCTGATTGACCCACCTTTACTTGAAATGCGTTGTA
>CAZUBV010000181.1:0-2746 GCA_964618875.1 uncultured Flavobacteriaceae bacterium | reverse complement strand
CGAGTTGGTCTTTGAGTTTAAGTTCCCTTACGTGGGCGACCGATTTGTCTATAAAAATAGCGCCGATAAGTCTAAAGGGTATGAAATTGTCAAAGGAAGGAAAACTCGAAAAGAGGTTGTTTCCCTCTTAAAAAAGCCAAAAATAACAAGCGACTGCGAGTAATTTATCTAACGAAATTTACTATGTTACCGTCGAGTAGGGTGGCTAGGGGGTAATTCGGAGGCGTCTTTTTATGAAGGTCCTCCGTTTATCAAATACGCTGTAAAGCTTAAGCATAAAGGGCTAAGGCTAGGTTCGTACTCACCATATCAACTGGAACTTTCGGACAAGATCATTCATCTTAGAGACGTCGCACCTATATTGAAATTTCAGAGCTGCTTATTTCTGAAGGCTATCGTTCTCCCCGAGATTCCGATTTAAGTCCGAGGCACGTATTTTTGTCTCTGCTTGCGGGGCCATGGTAGCCAATAGCGATAAACCTGAGGGCTTTTACATTGGTGGTGCAGGTCATTTGTCTGGTGATTATGGAATAATCGAAGTCGATACAAAACCCAAAGAGGGTGTTGAAATGACAGGTATGTCGTGCAAGAACAAAATTTGGGATCCTGCACCAACCAAAGAATCAGCAATTTCGGCGCTAAAAAGACAAGCAAGCGAAGCTAAGATGAATAGGATTTATATTGTAAAAGTTGAAGATGATAAATCTGCGCGGGCAAATAATTGTTGGTCTGCAATTCTCGCTACTGGCATAGCGTTTTTCGAAGATGAATAACGATATAAGCTAATATCTTAGAAACAGATCCGAGGTTTTGTTTCAAGGGTGCTTTCTGACTCTTATAACCCCCTCAATAAGATAGTCCTTGTCGAGCTTCTTCTGTTTTTTATAATGAGCAGCTCGACATTTGGCGCCTTGTTCAAGGCACAACGCACTCCTAGTTTTGCAAAGCCATGACTAAAAAACATGAATGATTCTACCAAATTCTAATGCAAAATTTACAATCTTATAGTGGAATAATGTATATTTTTTTAAAGGGCCCGTAAGGGCCTTTTTTGTCGATATAGCTTTTATTGCACAGCCACGATAGGCGCTTGTTGTTTTCATGCTATGGTGTATTCCTATCCTACAAACTATGCAGGTTAGTTTGAGCAATCGAGTTATGTATTACAAAGGAGCGTGGCATGAGCGTTAAAAAAAGCAAATCTGAACAGAGCATTGGCGTAGGTGCCGCAATTGGTGTGGCTTTGGGTGCTGCCTACGGAGCTGCTTTTTCGGCAGATACGTCAACGAGTATAGCCGTAGGTATTGCTTTGGGTGTTGCGGTTGGTGCGGTCTTTGATTTCCTCGTTCATAAGAGGCAAGTACGAAAAAGCTAATCTCGGGTGACGTCTCCCCCCAAAATAGAACCATGACATCGATGAGATTTCCATTAAAATTACGTTATTGGAGATCTCACTATGAAAAAACGTCACAGCGAAGAACAGATTATCAAGGCTATCAAGGAGCATGAAGCTGGTGCCAGGGTGGATGATATATGCCGACGGATGGGTATTTCGAACGGCGCATTCTATAACTGGCGCAGCAAATATGCGGGTATGGAGGTTAACGAGGCCAAGCGCCTAAGAGAGCTTGAAGCTGAGAATAGTAAGCTCAAGAAGCTGCTTGCAGAGAAGATGCTGGAGACAGAAGCGTTAAAGGACGTTGTCTCAAAAAAGTGGTAAAGCCCGCCAGCAAAAAGCGTGTGGTTGACTATATGGTAACCACCTTCAAGCTTAGTGAGCGCCTTGCGTGCAAGTTGGTTGGGCTGAGTCGTACCGCGTATCGATATCAGCCAAAAGAGCGTCAGGATGCGCCAGTTAAGGCTCGCTTAAAAGAGCTGGCGGTTGAGTATCCACGATACGGCTATTTGATGCTTCACGGCCTTCTCAAGCGTGAGGGGTTGGTCAAAAATAAGAAGCGGACTTATCGCTTATATACCCAACAAGGTCTACAAGTTCGTACTAAGAAGCGTAAAAAACTAGTCCGTCCGCGTATCGTTATGGATACGCCAACGACTGTGAACCAGCGCTGGTCGATGGATTTCGTTTCTGATCAACTAGCCAATGGGCGCCGCTTTCGAGTCTTAAATAGTGTTGATGATTTTAGTCGCGAAGTTGTTGGTCAACTTGTGTCCGTATCAATATCAGGCCAACAGGTGGCCCGGTTTTTAACGCAAGTTATCGAAGCACGCGACAAACCTGCCTCGATTGTTTGCGACAACGGCACAGAATTTACCAGTAAGGCTATGTTTTTCTGGAGTAAAACTGAAGGTGTACGTCTGAGCTTTATTCAGCCAGGGAAACCGACACAGAATGCCTTCGTAGAGAGTTTAAATGGAAAGTTCAGGAATGAGTGCTTAAACCAGCATTGGTTCAGAACTCTCGATGAAGCACGTTACGACATTGAACTATGGCAGCGTCATTACAACGAAGAAAGACCGCACAGTTCACTGAATTATTTACCGCCAGCTGAATATGCAAAACAGGTGACATAAACTGAAATCTCATTGAAAATTTGGTGTTATTTCAGGGGAAAGGTCAATCAGAGTCGCAATGAAAAGCAAGCCGAGCTAAAACGGTTACGCAAGGAGCTCCAGCGCGTCACAGAAGAGCGTGACATCCTAAAAAAGCCGCGGCGTGCTTCGCGAAGCAGTCCGACTAAGGTACGCCTTTATCAAAGAAAACAAGGACTGCTGGCCAGTGCGTAAG
>CAZUBV010000180.1:0-2747 GCA_964618875.1 uncultured Flavobacteriaceae bacterium | reverse complement strand
TACTTCAGCCTCTGAACTTCCTGACTTTTTCGCTCCTTCAAGATGATATTTCACACAGTCGTCACAGCGGAGTACGGCTGATGCCACGAGCCCGAGAAGTTCTTTGGTTTTTACATCCAAGGCACCTTCTGTGTACGCATTAGTATCTAAATTATAAATTCTCTTGATGAGTTTTTGATCATCACTTAAGATGCGCTCATTCATTTTTGCCCTGTAGGCGTTAAATTCTTCAACGAGTGAATTAGCCATTAGATTGTTGTTTACGGATGACGATTCTAGAAATAAAAATACTTAGTTCGTATAGGATAAGTATAGGAATAGAAACAATTACCTGACTTGCCACGTCTGGCGGAGTAATTACTGCTGCCAGCATAAAAATGATAACGATTGCGAATTTGCGATACTTCTTTAGGAGCTCTGGTGTAACTAAGCCTACTCGGGCTAAGAAATAAATAAGTATTGGGAGTTCGAACATAATTCCGCAGGCAATTACAGATGCCCGGACTGTTGAAATATAAGAGGCAATATCAATTTCGTTTGCCACTTCAGCACTTACCGTATAGGTTCCTAAGAAATTAATCGATAGTGGTGCGATGATATAATACCCGAAAAGTACACCTAAGAAAAATAATAGTGATGCGATCGCAATAAAACCTCTTGAGTGCTTCCGCTCATTATCGTATAGTCCAGGGCTAATAAATCGCCAAAGTTCCCATAACAAATAAGGGAATCCAACGATTACTCCTGCCCAGATGGATGTCCAAATATGAGCAGAGAATTGACCAGCCATAGTACGGTTTTGAAGCGTAAAAGGTAAACTATCCGAACAAAAATCAGATTCAATCCCAAAAAAGGTGGCGATTTCACAAAAGAATTTGTAAGTCGGAAAACTCATGTTTTTCGGGCCGAAAATGATGGTGTCAAAAATGAATCCCTTAAAAACAAAAGCCACAACACCAATGATCATGACAGCTATGATCGAACGAATAAGATGCCATCTTAGTTCTTCGAGATGGTCTAGAAAAGACATTTCGTCTCTGCTGCTCATGCGATACCTGCTTGTATTAAATTGTGAAGATGCAAGATACCTAGATATTTGTGATTTTCAGTTACCACAAGTTGGGTAATCTCGTGCCTGTTCATAAGCTCAAGCGCCTCGCTTGCTAGTTGATTTTTTTCAATAGTTTTCGGAGAGGAAGACATAACGTCTTTTGCCGAAATTTGGTCGTAATTCGAGTGCTGTTCAAGCATCCGCCTTAAATCTCCATCGGTTATCATCCCGATAACTCTATCCTGTTCACAAACAGCGGTACATCCTAATAAATTTTTGGAAATCACCATTATAGTTTCTTTCAGGGAGCTTGACCCGCTTACTTTGGGTTGGGCATTGTTCTGAATAAGGTCGGCGACTGTAAGCGTTAGTTTTTTCCCCAAACTTCCGCCTGGATGAAACTTTGCAAATTCATCGGCTCCAAAGCCTCGTGTTTCTAATGTTGCCACCATTAATGCATCCCCAAGGGCTAATTGTAGTGTTGTGCTACTGGTTGGAGCAAGATCATGTGGGCAAGCCTCTTTTTCAACAGGGGTAAGCAGGCTTAAATCAGCCTCTTTGTATAACACAGATTGTGCATTTGCCGTAACGGCTACGAATTTGTGCCCTAAACGTTTTAAATAAGTTGATAGTGTACTAATTTCTTCACTAGTTCCGCTTTTTGACAAAATAAAAACAAGATCTCCCTTCTGAATCATTCCTAAATCTCCATGAACGGCATCGGCAGCATGCATGAAAAGTGCAGGTGTTCCAGTAGAATTAAAGCTGGCCACCCATTTTTGTGCAATCAAGGCGCTTTTTCCAACGCCACTTACAACCACACGTCCATTAAGGGAGATTAACATTTGTACTACCTTGTTGAATGAATCATCAAGGCTGACTCGTAATTTTTCGAGAGCTGCTTTTTCTATTTCTAGCACCCTGTGTGCAATTTGTAATGGAGTTTCAGATTTCTTCAACGGATATGCTGGAATGAATTGTGAAATAAGTGTTAAATTCAACTACGAAATTACAAATTCTGCAACGATTACTTAGATACCTGGTCTCATGTCGCAAACTCCCTCTCAACAAGAGCTGTATCAGGCTCTAAAACGTTTTTTTGGATTCTCTGAGTTTAAAGGATTACAGTTGCAAGCAATAACTGCACTTTTAGAGGGTCGAGATACGTTTGTTATTATGCCAACTGGGGGTGGAAAATCATTGTGTTATCAGCTTCCAGCTCTTATATCTGAGGGTACTGCAATAGTGATTAGTCCTCTTATAGCACTGATGAAAAATCAGGTGGATGCGATTAGAAGCCAAAGTTCACTTCCAGGAATCGCACACGTTCTGAATTCCTCTCTTACCAAAACTGAAACCCAAGAAGTCATTGAAGACCTTCAAAGCGGTGTGACTAAACTACTTTTTGTTGCACCCGAGTCACTAAGTAAACAGCAAAATATCGATCTGCTTAGAGGATTAACTCTTTCATTTGTGGCCATCGACGAGGCCCACTGTATTTCGGAATGGGGTCATGATTTTAGACCGGAATATCGAAATATCAGAGCAATTATTGAGCGTCTATCACCCGGAATACCGCTTGTAGCTCTTACAGCCACCGCTACACCCAAAGTTCAAGAAGATATCGTTAAAAACCTGGGAATGAAAGACGCGCTACTTCTCAAGTCTTCTTTTAATCGGCCTAATTTGTATTACG
>CAZUBV010000179.1:0-2859 GCA_964618875.1 uncultured Flavobacteriaceae bacterium | reverse complement strand
GCCTCTTTGTTTTCTTTTACATAGCCTTGAGTCGAAAACAGTACTTGATCGCCTTTGGTAAACTCACATAATAAATCGACTAGTTGCGACGGCTGTTCGGTGTAGCCATAGAGTTCGGTGCGGTTGCAGGTAGAAATCGTGAGTAGCGCCTCAATGCCCAAAGCCTTCGCTTTTCGCGAAAGCGCTTCGCCAGAGGCCCCGTCTAGGCTAAATTTGCCACGGGTCTCTGCATCAGATTTTATATAACTAACGCCAACGACGTAAAAAGAGTCAAGCATGGGGTTGCAACCAAAACTTTGCGATGCAAATTTAGTATGCGGTAAAGCTTTAAAATAACGCTGGCGGTTTTAGCTTGTTTAGGTAGTTGATTTTTGTTGGTTCTTGTAGCAATAGATTTTTCAATGCCTTGATAAACAGCTGTTTTGGGTGAAATACAACTTATTTAGACTCTATTTAAATTACAAAATTCGCCAATTCAGTATCTTTAAAAATTCAAAAAACAACGCTAGATGAAAAAGCAAGTAACTCAAATTAGTGATTTTTGTCGCATAATCCGTTTTCAGAACGATACAGACCAATCGGTGGTCTTTACAGAGCCAGTTAACAAGGAGTATGTACAAATGCATTTTGTGCTGCGCGAACAAGGGCAGCTGATTTACAATCAGGGTTCGTATCAATTAGACGGAACCGAAGATCAGGTGTTATTACTGTTTAATACACAAAAAGAACTGCCAATTGAGTTGTCGCTTGACCCAGGCGGATGGGTGCTTTCGCTACTGGTTACCATAGAACAGCTGCACGCTTGGTTTTCTAGTGAGGCTAGTTTGATTCCGTTTTTTGAGGGTGCCTCGCATGATAAGAAATATTACAGTCAAGACGAGATCCGTCCGGCGCTTTCCATTCCGCTAAATCAGTTGATGCAATTTTCGCTGCATCATTCTGTAGAGGCGTTGTATTTTAAGGCGAAGGTGCTCGAGATACTCGCGCTGTATTTCAATCGAACCGAAGAGGCCGACCTTGAGCGTTGCCCTTATCTAGCCGATGACGAAAATGTGCGTAAAATTCGAAAAGCAAAGGACTTGCTTATTGCCGAAATGAATGAGCCACCTACGCTCGAAGTACTAGCAGAGCGGATTTCACTTCCGGTGGGTCGATTAAAAGAGGGGTTTAAGCAACTCTACGGCGACTCGGTATTCGGATTTTTACTCGACTACAAATTAGACTATGCCCGAAAGTTATTACTGAGCCAATCGTACTCGGTGGGTGAGGTTGCTGCTCGCGTAGGGTATAGTACCGCGAGTCATTTTATTGCGGCTTTCAAGAAAAAATTTGGGGTAACTCCTAAGAAGTACCTGGCCGATTCTTCGCGATAGGTTGTATTTTTGGAGGGCTAAACACACCGGCTGTGAAAAAAGGAATTTTACTTGTGAACCTGGGTTCACCTGATGCACCAACAAAGAAAGCGGTGCGCCCGTACCTCGATGAATTTTTAATGGATAAGCGAGTTATTGACTTGCCACTTCTGCTGCGCAACCTCCTGGTTCGTGGTATTATTTTAAATACACGTCCGGGACGTTCGGCAAAAGCGTACAGCAAAATTTGGTGGGAAGAAGGCTCGCCTCTGATTGTGATTTCGGAGCGTTTTCAGCAAAAGCTCCAAGAAAAAACCTCGATGCCGGTTGCCCTAGGTATGCGTTACGGAAGCATGAGTATCAAAAAGGCGCTCGAAGAGCTGGCTGCCCAAGAGGTAACTGAGGTACTACTGGTGCCACTTTATCCGCATTATGCCATGAGTTCGTATGAAACGGTAGTGGTTAAAGCGCTAGAAGACCAGCGAAAATATCAGCCTCAAATGACACGGACCACCCTTCCAGCATTCTATTCTAGCCCCGATTATATTAAAGTTTTGGGAGATAGCATTGCAGCTCAGCTCAAGGACTTTGAGTACGACCATGTGCTGTTCTCGTATCACGGTATTCCGGAGCGTCATATTCGCAAGTCAGATCCGACCAAATTTCACTGTAAAATAGACGGAAGCTGCTGCAACACCAATTCGGTAGCGCATCATACCTGCTATCGCCATCAGTGTTTTGCCACCACCGAGGCCGTTCGTGCCTATTTAGGACTCAGCTCAGAAGAGGTCAGCAGTTCGTTTCAGTCGCGTATTGCAGGAGATACCTGGCTTAAACCTTATACCGATTATGAATTCGATAGGTTTGCTAAAGAGGGTAAAAAGCGCTTAGCGGTGATTACTCCAGCATTCGTTGCCGACTGTTTAGAAACCCTCGAAGAGATAGCCATGGAAGGTGAAGAAGAGTTCATCGAAGCAGGCGGAACAGATTTTAAACACATCGCTTGCCTGAATGACAGCCAGCCTTGGGTCGATCTAATGGCAAGCTGGATAAATGGGTGGGAACAAACCTCTAAGCTACCCGTATAATGTCTAAACTGGGCCCTGAGGTACTGGGCTCACAGCCCATTGGCACCTTACTGATTCGACAGGCAATACCGGCCTCTATTGGTATTTTGGTCATGTCGCTTAATATTCTGATCGACTCGGTTTTTGTCGGAAACTGGATTGGTACCACAGCGATTGCAGCTATTAATGTAGTACTTCCGGTATCCTTTTTTATTGGAGCCCTTGGTATGGCTGTGGGTATTGGGGGTTCGAGCATCGTGTCTCGGGCACTTGGCGCTGGTGATACCGAGCGCGCGCTGCACACCTTCGGAAATCAAATTGGGCTTACCCTGCTGATTTGTACCCTTATGGTGGTGCTCGGGCTTGGCTTTGCAGAACAGCTTATCCCTGCTTTTGGCGGAAAAGGGGCCATTTATGAGCCCGCTAAGATTTACTACCAA
>CAZUBV010000178.1:0-2980 GCA_964618875.1 uncultured Flavobacteriaceae bacterium | reverse complement strand
CACCTAGGTAGGTAGCGTTTGAGATTATTGGTCGGGCAAATGGAGTGGTGTTCTCGTCACCGGTCGCACCATCCTGCTCGGCCGCACGGCCATAGCCATCATTGGCATTACCAGGGCTTTGAATAGCAAACCAATATTGATGCTTACCTTGGAATCCTTCGTCCCAGTCAAAGGCATCATCGGTGTTAAAAGCAGACACTAAGTACTTGGTATTTACCGTACCACCGAAGAATTCAAAACCGTCATCGTTAGAGGCAAAAGACTCAACATATTTAACCGTAGTTCCGGAACCAACGCCACCCATGGTAAGACCTTGGATTTCGTTACCGGCTACGTCCCCTACGTTAATCCCCGTGTGACGGATCGATACGTAGCGGATAACACCAGAGTTATCGTCTACATCGTCACCGCCGTAGCTTGCATAGGCTTCAGGGTTAGCGATTTCGTTTACGCCTTCGATGAGTTTAGTGCCATCTTCGGTCGCGTTGTTGGTGGGCGCATCACCTAAGACCACAAGACCACCCCATAGACCGCGATCAAGCTCGGTTAAAGAACCTGCTAAGTCATCAGCTTCTGAGGTTAAGATAATAGGCTCTTCGGCCGTACCTTCAGCAAAGATCTGCGCGCCTACAGTTACGACCAAACCAGTGGCATCATTACCATCACCAAGGGCACCTTTAATCACAGTACCCTCCTGGATGAATAATCGAGAGCCAGGCTTGACAAAGACCATATCATCTAAGACATAGATGTTATTTTTGGTCCAGTTATAATCTTGCCCTGCGACAAGATCAGCATTGGTAATTCTCACTGTGGTTTGTGCCCAGGCACTCACCGCAATGAAAAAAGACATTACTAATAGTAAGGATCGTTTATACATACGATAGGTTATTTTTGTTAGGATTTAATAAAATTTAGAATGAGTAACTCAAGCTTAGACTGATACTTCTACCCGTCTTATAAGATTGATAAATGTATTCTTGACCATCTAGCTCGTGAGATAATTTTACATCGGGATCAAACAAATTCTTTGCAGATACTTTCGCTTTGAACCCATTAGAAAATGCTTTGTTTACAATGATATCTAAGGTGCTGTAGCCTCTTTCAAACACATCAGGAATTGCACCAAGTGCCACAGAATATAACCGGTCACCAAAACGGTTAAACGATGCATTTGCAGAAAAACCGTTGACATCGTTGAAGTATTCGAGGTCTAAATTTAATAGAAATGGAGATTGCCCGGCTAAGCTACGAGTATTAGGTGCGTCTGGATCATTAACACGAATATTAAAAAGTTCAGCATCGGGAATTGATACTTCTGATTGAACGAGTGAGAAATTATTTGAAAACTGAAAATTACTGAGTGCTTCAGAGACAAAACTTAAATTTTTTCGAATTTCAAACTCCATACCATAAACTTGAGCCTGAGCAACATTCTGAACGCTTTGAGCTCTGTTTACATCCAACCGAACGATTCTTTCTATTGGATTCTCAATATCTTTGTAGAAAGCTGAAACCGCAATGATTTCACCTGTTTTGGGGAACCACTCCCAACGAACATCCATATTTTTAATGAGTGTTCTTTGTAATTCAGCATTTCCTGTAAAAATAAAGTCCCCAACGAAATCAAAGGTTGTATATGGTGCCAATTCACGGAAGGTAGGTCTTGCTATCGTATTAGTGTACGACCCACGTATATTCATGTTATCCGTTAAATTGTATACTGCACTAACTGCAGGTAAAATATCGGTATTATCAAGAACACCCGGAGCTGCGGAAGTATCCCCAGATGTAGTGTTCATTTTAGTCATTTCTGGACGAAAGCCAGTAATTAGCTTCAGTTTAGAACTAATTGGAAGCTCTAGCATGACGTAGTAAGCGGTTACCTCTTTTTCGGCGGTATATTGATTTTTTTCGTTGGTATCGTCATCGATTAAATTACCAAATGTATACCTTGTTCGAGTACCTATTTGGGATGAGTCAACAATACCCATGTAAGAGAAAAAACCATTGATATCGTCAGCAAAGTCGGTAAATGATCGAGGACCTATTTCGTATTCGAATCGCTTTTCAGCAAATTCACGATTTATTGTTTGAGCATAAAATCCGGTTTTAAACTTACCGCCAGTGTTCCCTAAGAATTCAAAAGGGATTGAATAATCTAAAATTATGTTGTCACTCTCTTCCTCTAGATCTCGAAAAAATCTAGCAGGCCGTTGAAATAGACCTGATGATAATGATAGAAATGGTTGCCCTTCATCATCTTGTCCTATTAAATAGGTTAGGAATCGCAAATCGGGCTCAGACTGTGTGTTGGAGGCTACCGAATACTTCCAATCAATAGTGGATTTCATTAAACCCTCAAAATAGTGCTTACCCGAAAATTGAATAGCCGTTAGTGAACGTTCCACATACTGAATTACAGATGATTGGTATTCACGATCTGGAGCCTCTTCGTTCCAAACACCATTAATGTTACGAGCTCCATGTTGACCGCTTCGAGTCGTGATAAGATTAGTAGAAATTTTGTGCCCTTCACCTATTTTATAGGATAAGCCAGCTAAGATTCCCATATCAACAGAAATAGTTGATTTTTGATCTTTGAGGTCAAACAGGTTTGTTAAGCCACCCGATTTATCCAACTCACCAATCAACTGCCACCTACCTAGCTGTCCATTACTATAATTTGATGAAGACTGATTGTAAGTCAAACTCATAGTATATCCTAGCGGGTTACCAAGTAGTTCAAATTGGTCACCATAAGCTATACTACCACCAAAGTTGTATGGTAAAGTGGTTATTTTGGGTGCCATTTCGTTATTAAAATGACTTGAAAAATCATCTAACAAATAGGCATCCTCAGTTATAAAACGTGCGGAACTACTAGATGGCAACTCAAATTCCGGGTCTAATAAATAGTCTAAAATAGGCTGTGGTACAGCACGAGTTCCATCATCCTTGGCTAGATAATCAGTGGATC
>CAZUBV010000177.1:0-2986 GCA_964618875.1 uncultured Flavobacteriaceae bacterium | reverse complement strand
CATACGTCGACATATCTGGGGTACGCACCGTATGTGTCTGCGAAGTGTGCGCTCGAAGGATACATTAAGGCGATAAGTCGACTTGTCTCGAGGGATAATGTGGTAATAAATGCGATTGCCCCTGGCCTAGTAGCACTCAAAGGGCGCTTTTATTCTAACCTTAGAGATAATGATCCGGCGCTATTTGAGCGGTACTGCCAGGAGCATCTTCCTATCGGTAGGATGGTCGAGCCGGACGAGGTGGCTAAAGTTGCTTGCTTTTTATGTTCTGAACACGCAGCATTTATGCCAGGAGCGGTCGTAAGAGTTGACGGCGGCGGTCACTAGATGATTCCTACGGGAATATTACTTTCTACGTTTTTAATTTGTCTTTGATAGGACAAGAAACTTGAAGATTTTCGATCTCCCACATTCCGGATACACGATAGTAGATGCCGAACAACCAGAAATTCTAGTGGAGTTAAGAAAACGCGTCTATGCGTTTACAAAACAGGTTTTTGGACTTACTGAATCAGATCCAAACATAGGGCTAAATCACTTTCATAAGGGCGTAGAAAAGAAGAGTGATGGCGAATTTAATAGCAAAAGGGTTGAATTAATAAGCCAGATAACTAAGGAATGTGATGTCTCTGAGTTGGTCTTCCGTGCATTTGAAACTTACATCTTCCACCTATTAGGCCCCGATATCCTTGCTCAGAAAACAGCAAATCTTGTTCTGCAGCCACCTGGTGATCCCAATCCGTCGGAGTTGCATCGTGATGCTCCTGCAAACTCCCCCTACGAAGTTGTGGTGTGGGTGCCGATGGTTGATTGTTATCGGACTAAGTCAATGTATATTGTAAACGCAAAGGACTCTGAGTCGGCATTATTACAATGTGAGACGAACCCTAACAACTGGGATAATTTTATTTCATCCTCCAGATCGAAGGCGTCAAACCCTACTGTCTTATTCGGGCAAGCGCTGTTTTTTTATACTGGTTGCCTTCATGGATCCGAGATTAACAGAGAAGATGAAACGAGAGTAAGTTTCAATATTCGATATAAGAGCCTTTTCGCCCCTCCAGGATTAAAGAGTCAAATCAGTTTCTTCAAACCGTTTCGTATCTCAAATTTTACTAGGTTAGGAAGCCAACTTGAGGTTAAGGAACTTTTGAAGTGAAGCAGTTTTACGCCTGCATAGATTCTTTTTTTCCCGCACCACAACCTGAACAACATCAAGCAATCAAGCGCATGGCGCTCCGCGAGCAAGGGGAAATCATATTTTACGGCGCTGAGGAGTATAGGTTTGCCCATCTTCAAAATTTTATAATTCATAAACTTAAACGAACAAATAATGTAAATGGTGTAATTTTCTTCACGCTCAACCAGTTCTGTTACGCAGAGTCGTTTAATCTTAAAATCCTAATGCAGATATTTGATATGGGTTTAAGTATTCATTTTGCTAGAGAGGACTTATCATATGCCCACCCTGATGCTTTTCTTGAGCATTTTTATGTTGTAGCGGCTCACTTCCATGGGCTCAAGCGTCGACAAAAACCTAAGGAAATCCCTTGCATATTCGATGTCGATTAATAGGTCGTTTATTCCACTAACAGGAGTCTGTGAATCAAGCCTATCAAATGAAGCTTCTCGGCAGGGCTAGGTTGATAAGGGGTGTACTTGAGAGACTTTTAATCATTAAGAAAAATTCGAGAGGTTTATGGACACTTCGATCGCTGAGATTCATGAGGTTTTGGAGCAATTAGAAAACTCAATTAGACTAATTGAAGAAGAGAGTAAGAAAAACTTTCGTATCATTTACTTTGACAAACAGTGCAATAGAGTTGGGCACAGTTGGCAAGAACCCTCTTTGATTCATACACTTTACGAGGTACTACCGGAGGAAATCCTAATAATAAGTGTCGTGACTCCCTATTCAGAGTTTTGTACGCGGTACCATGAATCTATTGGAATAACTTTTAGGCGCCTCCAAGACCTGCATTCGTCTCAAAGACTAGCGAGCCTATTCCTTCTGTCAGACCAATGCGAGGTTTTGTATAAGGATAAAGTTTTCGTCTTCTCTAGTGAACGTTTATACGCCGTTACCTATAAAAGCCAAATAGGCTCAAGATCGGGACTGAGGACGCTGCTTTACGAGCCTCAACTCTCGGCCTTTAAAAATGAAATTTTTAAAAGACTTTGTATTCCACAAAGCGCCAAGATAGTGATCCTCCACGTTAGAGATGAAAACTGGACAGGTGGAAAAGGTGGATACCATAATTACCGGAACGCGTCAATTAAGAATTATGAAATGGCGGCTAAGGTCCTTATGGAGCGGGGTTACTTCGTTGTGCGAATTGGGGATCGAAAAATGGCTCATTTCGAGCTTGATGGCTCTGGATATATTGATCTTCCACACAATGACAATGCAGTCGATGGTGATGATGTTGTTTTAATTAGTTGCTGTGACTTTTACATAGGGCAGTCTTCGGGGCCTTATTCAGTAGCACTACTTCTGAATAAGGATATCGTTTTAACTAACGAAGCAATTGCCATTAGTGGGCCTCCGTTTCCCGTGAGAGGACCAGCATGCATTAGAGAAGGCATTCACTTGTCATTGTTTAAGCATAAAGTGGATCAGAAATCTGGTCTTGAATTTGATGTCCTTCAGGATATTTCCCGCCCAGACCTCTCGCATCTTAAATCCGAGGGATATGAAAAGCAGGGGATTCTGCTTAAGGAGAACACGCCCGAAGAAATTCTCGAGGCCGTAAACGAGATGATTGAGCTGAAATCATGCGTAAACTTCCCACCCGAGGCACTCGCCCTCCAAGAACTCGCAGAACTAGGATGGGTAGCGAGAGGTTTCGGTGATCAATCGCTTATCAACCTTGGAAGGCCACGTAAGCGTTCGTTTATATCGCGGGTTTATGCGCCCCTTCTCAAGAAGTACGCTTTTCTTTTGTCTGAAGGAACTCGAGACTTAATTGGTACGCAAAAGCTTGCT
>CAZUBV010000176.1:0-2994 GCA_964618875.1 uncultured Flavobacteriaceae bacterium | reverse complement strand
GTCAGTTTGAGACCCATCCGACTATCTATAAATTATTTGCAAAGCCACTAAATGAAGGGCAATTAACACTGGTTGCCCAACCAAAACATCTTAGCCTGTTTGTGCCTAGTGTCAATCCAAAATCACCGTTTTCAGAACAAATCATCTGGGAAATCACCTTTAGTAACGAAGAACTTGTGGCTAGCGGCATAAGTCTTGTAGACCCGTCTTCAACTGGGATGCTCGCACAATTATCAGAATCTTCTCTTATCAGTTCTGAAGTACAACAGTACGCGCCAAGAAGCACTCAGTCGCTACTTACCTTAAGTAAACCTAGGGATACAAAACACCCATACCTAGAAGGTGTGCAGGAACTTGCCAAGATTCAATTAGAGACAAATGAGCTACTGTATCTTAGGAGCATTGCATCCGAAACCTTAATGCAACGCTTAGTGGCGAACAAAAAAGATGAAAAGGAATACCTCGGAAATCGCATTATTGAAATCGAACCCTTTACAATTGCAGACGACCTTCCGCAAATCACGCAAACCTATTCGCACGTAGCCGTTTTCGAGAACGCTTTTATTTTTGGACAAACAGAAGGAGATCTTCGAGAGTTACTCAAGTTCGTTAGTGCCAATGACGTACTCTCAGAGGCAGCTCTTTTTCAGAGTGTCACTCCGTATCTATCGAGCGAAATTAGCCATCGATACCTATCAGAATCAGGAGGCTATGCTCAAGTATTTCAGAGTATTAAAGAAGGGGATTACTTCTTTACCTCAGCAAGCTCGGTAAAAAAAGTAGCTCCCAAAAAATCGAGTTCGATCACCCCTATCTTAAATCTAAGCCTTGACGCAGAAGCGATCACACGGCCTCAGTTCGTGAAAAACCACTACACAGGAGCACAAGAAATTGTCGTTCAAGACGTACGAAATGTGCTGTACCGATTTGCTTCAGATGGAAAACTGTTATGGAAAAAGCAACTCGAAGCCAAAATTAAAGGGGCTATTCGTGAAGTAGACCTCTACCGAAATCGAAAGTTGCAGCTTGCTTTTACTACCGAAACCGCTTTTCATGTACTTGACCGCAACGGAGACTTTGTAGAAGGCTTTCCCAAGCGATTTAACGATGGAAACATAAGTGAACTAGCGGTATTTGACTATGATAATAGTCGAAACTACCGATTTGTATTTAGCCAAGGTCGAGACATCTATATGTATAACAACCGTGGCGAAAAGGTAAACGGCTTTACCTACCAAAGAGCAGAAGCCCCACTTGCCCACACTCCAAAACATTTTAGAATTGACAGCAAGGATTATATTGTTTTCGGATTACAAAATGGTCAGCTCAAGATTCTTCAGCGCGATGGAAAAGATCGGCTAAGCATTGCTAAACGCTTCGAATTCTCTGCCAACGAGCTATTCTTATACCGCGGAAGTTTTGCATTTACCGATAAGCAAGGCGTGTTACACCAAGTAAGCACCAGCGGAGCGTTAAGTAGCGCAAGCCTATCAGTAGGCGCCGAGCATAAGTTGAGTAGTTCGCCGAAAACACTTGTGGTGATTGATGGGCAAAAACTACAGATTAAAGAAAAGCGTATGAGTTTAGATTACGGTATTTATACGGATCCTCAGCTATTTGTAGAAAATGACAAGATTTACATCAGCCTATTGGATGCTGCGGCAAAAAAACTGTATCTGTATGATAGCAATGGCAAACTTTTGCCCGGATTCCCTGTAGTTGCTGCTTCGGCGATTGACCTTAAAGATATCGACTCCGACAAAAAGGTTGAGTTTATTACTAAAGACGAAGGAACCTTTTTAACCCTTTACCGAATCGAGTAAGGAAGGTACCGTTAGTAGTTCTGCCTCGAATAACTTAGCGAATTGCTGTACCCATATCGATTGTACGGTCTCAAGCGAAGGGCACGTATCACCTAATTCTGCTTTCATTGAGGTCACCGCCTTATCGCGAATTCCACAAGGCACCATAAGATCAAAATAACCTAGGTCAGTATTCACGTTGAGCGCAATACCGTGCATGGTTACCCATCGACTCGCGCGAATTCCCATTGCACAAATCTTACGAGCCATTGGCGTACCCACATCGAGCCACACACCGGTTTCACCTTTTGAGCGCTCCGATGCTATTCCGAAATAGGCTAGCGTTAGAATAACCGACTCTTCTAAAAGCCTTAAATACTTATGAATATCTGTAAAAAAGTGATCGAGATCTAGGATGGGATAGGCTACCAATTGGCCTGGGCCGTGAAAGGTAATATCGCCTCCACGGTTAATCTTAAAAAACTGTGCACCGCGCTCCGCTAGAACCTTTTCAGGCACCAATAGGTTAGAAAGATCTCCGTTTTTACCTAGGGTATATACAGGGGGGTGTTCTACTACAAGCAAATGATTCGGCGTCGAAAGGTTAGTGTCTTCTCGACGATTGCGAATCTTTAAGGCAATGGTCTTTTCAAACAGTGCTTCTTGAAGATCCCAAACCGTTTTATAATCGGCTAAACCCAAGTGCTGCAGTTGTACCTGTTTATTCATTTCACAAAAGTAATTAGAAGCGAACGAATGAATCGATTTATTAGGCAACACTTCTTATTTTTGCCGAATTACTCAAAAGCCCACCCTATGGCACTTTCAGAACAAGAACTGATTCGAAGAGAAAAATTATCCAAGCTAAGAGAGCTGGGTATTAATCCGTATCCGGCTGCAGAATTTGTGGTAACCCATAAAACAACGGAAGTAAAAAACCAGTTCGAGGAAGGAAAAAAGGTAGTTCTCGCGGGTCGATTGATGTCACGACGCATTCAAGGAAAAGCCTCGTTTGCTGAGATTCAAGACTCAGAGGGCAGATTACAGGTCTATTTCAATAGAGATGAAATTTGCCCGGCGGAAGATGCGACGCTGTACAATGAAGTATATAAAAAACTATTAGATATTGGAGATATTATTGGAGTTGAAGGGACGCTCTTTACAACTCAAGTAGGCGAAATGACCCTTATGG
>CAZUBV010000175.1:0-3032 GCA_964618875.1 uncultured Flavobacteriaceae bacterium | reverse complement strand
ATATTATGAATGATTATCTCACTAATGACTTATTGTATATCAATAAGCAAGATGGAACATTTGAGAACCTGATCGGATCACGAGCTAAACATCAGAGTAAATTTTCAATGGGGGTTGATGTGAATGACATCAATAACGATGGCTTACATGATATACTCTCAGTAGATATGCTTGCTGAGACTAATCAGCGTATGAAGACTACTTTAATGGGAGTTAATTATATATCTGAGGTTTATAATAAGCGATGGGGGTATGAACCCCAATATATGCGTAATATGTTACACCTGGGAACCGGAATTGATATGCCTTACAGCGAAATCGGACTTTTAGCAGGTATTGCAAAAACGGACTGGAGCTGGTCGCCGCTTATGGTCGACATGGATAATGATGGATTACGAGATGTTTTAATCACAAACGGATTTCCTAGGGATATCACCGATATGGATTTCAGCAACTACCGCCTTGAAAACGGTCAGTACGCGAGTGTTAAGATGATTTTAGATAGCGTTCCGGTAGTTAAAATCCCGAATTACGCCTACCGCAACAATGGAGACCTGACTTTTGAAGATGTAGGCGCCTCTTGGGGATTGAACCAAGCTTCGTTCTCAAACGGGGCGGTGTATAGCGACCTTGATAACGACGGTGATCTCGATTATGTGGTTAACAATATTAATGATCGCGCCTTTGTTTTTGAAAATACCACAAGTGAAACCTATAGCGATCATAACTACCTACAGATTGAATTAAACGGTCCTAAAGAAAATACGTTTGGAATCGGAGCAAAGATCTGGGTAGTTACGGGCGAAAATACCTTGTTTGCCGAACAACGGTTGAGTCGCGGATATATGTCTTCGGTAGACCCGATCTTGCATTTTGGTTTAGGAGTACAAAACACCCCAATAGAAGTCGTTGTTGTATGGCCCGATGGCCGCTTACAGCAACTTCAAAACGTGACACCTGGAACCCGTCTGCGTATCGATCACAGCGAAGCCACCCAAGATCCTGACCTAAGAACACAGCTTTTCAAAAAGCATAAATTTGAAGACAGGCTCTTCACAGAAGTTTCTGAAGAAATAGGTCTTGAGTATACACACGAGGAGGCTGACATTATCGATTTTAGTGCACAGCATTTGTTGCCCTACAAGCATTCTCAAAACGGACCTGTTCTCAGTGCAGCTGATTTTAATGGAGACGGGCTTGAAGATTTGCTCATCGGTAGTTCTGCGGGCCATAATCCGACACTTTTTATTCAAAACATAGAGGGTCAATTTGAGTCACGCCCCCTTTATACAGACGAGCGACTGCTTTCTTTTGAAGAAGCGAAAGTAGTGGCCTTCGACCTTGAAAACGATGGCGACATAGATCTGTTCATGGCCTCTGGTGGTGGCGATTACAAGGCACCAAAAGCCGCTTTTGATCAGGTACTTTTAAGAAATGATGGCAGCGGTAATTTTACTCGTGCTACCGATGTTCTTCCGCTATTGACCCTAAATGCGAGCACTGCTAACGCAGTGGATTACAATAACGACGGCTATACTGACATTTTCATCGGTGGAGGCGTGATACCAGGACAATATCCGAAGACCTACGAGAGCGTTTTGCTTGAGAATCGACAGGGCGTACTCATAGATGTTACCGAAAGCGTTTTTCCGGCCTTGAAAACGCTCGGCTCAGTACATGAGGCAAAATGGCAAGATATGAATAACGATGGCTATCAGGATCTAATCGTTGCTGGTCATTACAAGCCGATTGAAATCTACCTCTATACAGAAAACGGCTACCAAAGACAGCAAACAGCCATGGATGCCAAGCTGGGTTGGTTTAATACCATTGAGATTGCGGATTTCAATAACGACGGAAATTTAGATATCCTGGCAGGAAACCTAGGGCAGAATAACTTCTATCAGCCCTCTCAAGAACGACCCTTGACACTTTTGGCGAAAGACTTTGATGCAAACGGATCAATTGATCCTATTTTATTTGCCTACTTCAAAAACAAGTTTGGAGACTTTACGAATTATCCGGTCGCTTTTTGGGGAGATATCAACAAGCAAAGTCCTTTATTCCGTGGGAAATTTAATTATTACGCCGAGTACGGTATGACAAATGCCGAGACTTTATTTACCCCAGAGGAACGCGAAGGAGCACTTAATTTTGAGATGAATTTCGACCGCTCTGTACTTTTCGTAAACACGGGAACACTCGATTTTGAAGCGATTGAACTTCCAACAGCAGCACAATATGCCCCTATCAATGATTTCATCGTAGAGGATCTAGATTTAGATGGACACCTCGATGTGTTGTTGGTGG
Source organism: uncultured Flavobacteriaceae bacterium (assembly GCA_964618875.1). Lineage (GTDB taxonomy): Bacteria > Bacteroidota > Bacteroidia > Flavobacteriales > Flavobacteriaceae > UBA3478. The sequence continues at coordinate 722 of CAZUBV010000175.1, read as the reverse complement.
GTAACAATTATGGAAACGAAGTCTTTATCGGACATTTAGATGCCCTAAATGGCTTAGTCCTAAAAGGCGATGGTTCAGGTCGTTTTAATGCTATTTCTACTGCTGAAAGTGGATTCTTAGTACCTTACGATGCCAAACATCTCACTGCTTTGAAGTCTGCTACTGGTGCTACCCTTTATGTAGCCTCTCAAAATAGAGAGCGTTTGCGCGTCTTTATAAAGAATAAGTAGGTATGAATCGTTTAAAAGATACACTGATTGTATTTGCGCTGTTGGCCATGTTTTTTGTGGTCCCCCAGTCGAGTTGTGAGCGTGTGTCTTCGTCCTACACTGAGATTGAACCTATTATGGTTCATGAAAATGGAATGGCCTATGTGAGCATGAACGAATGCGCCAGTTGTCATGCCGATATTGTCGAACAGCATTTGCAAACAAGTCACTTTAATACCTCTAGCCTCAGCGATTTTTCAGATCAGTTAGAGCTGTTTGTCGAAGGGGTAAATGAAGTGCAACTTGCCGATCAGTCGGTCGGAAAGTTTGTCTTTGAAGAAGGGGCAGGAAGGCAACGATGGTACGAGCGTGGTGCAGGCGGTCCGATCTTAGATGAACCTATGGAAATTACCATTGGATCAGGTCATAGGGGACAGTCGTTTTTGTTTTGGAACGAGCAGTCTTTGTACCAGCATCAGGGTTCATTGATTAACGCGCGTGACCAGTGGATCA
>CAZUBV010000174.1:0-3039 GCA_964618875.1 uncultured Flavobacteriaceae bacterium | reverse complement strand
ATCAAAGTCAACACCCAAGGCAGCATAGGTTGAATCAAAACCGTTATACACCCATGAGTTCATGGTATTCCACAAAGCCAGTACTTCCTCATCACCTGACTCCCACAACCTGAGGTATTCCTGAGCCGATTTGAAAATAGGTGCACTAGCTGCAGCTTCTTCTTTCGAGTATCCTTGCGAAATAAGCTCCTCTTGCTGCTCTCGATATTTTAGATCAAAAATCACATAGTATTTACCAACTAAATGATCACCTTTCATGCCTGAACTACTTGGAGTCTCACCATCACCGTATTGCTTCCAAGCCACCATACTTTTACAAATATGAATACCTCGGTCGTTGATAATTTGAGTTTTTATAACCTCGTTTCCGGCAGCTTTGAGAATTTCGGCTACCGAATACCCTAATACATTATTTCTAACATGACCAAGATGAAGGGGCTTGTTGGTATTTGGTGATGAATACTCCACCATTACAGTGTGACCTGTAGCGGGTAGCTGACCAAATGAAGCTATGTTTAGAATCTCTGAGAATTGATCGAGTAAGTAGTCATCTGAAAGACTTAGATTCAAAAAACCTCCGACAACAGTAAACGATGTGATTTCGGTAATGGCTTCACAAAGATACGTTCCCAAAGAATTACATAGATCAGTGGGGTTTGCCTTAACCAGTTTCAACATTGAAAACGCCACTAGAGTAATATCACCGACAAACTCCTTTTTCGTTAGTACCAGATCAACAGTACTTAGGGTAACTCCATATTCTGCCAAAACATGCGCGATTGCCTGTTTTTTTATGTTTTCATGTAATAATTCCATGGGCGTCAATTATGCTTGCAAAACTAAGTATTTTTGCAAGGTATATGCTAGTTAATACCTCATACCGCAATCCAGAGATTGAAAAGAAAATCAACCTCGAATTAGGTATGCCTTATAGTCTAAAAGATCGGCTAAAAATGGGTGGTGTGGGCTCGCCAGTATTAGACATACAGTCGGCATCGTTAGAAATTCACAATTTATTAGTGGTAGACAACGGACGTAATCGATGTAATATTGAAATTAGACCGAAAGGAATTTTAGTACGGTTTCGATCCCGATTAGATAGCTACACCCTAGTAATTCCGTATTACAAACTAGTAATTTACAAAGGCGACATCGCCCAATACAGTATTTATAGAGATCACTATTTTGTCAAAGTAACAGCGGATACCAAAGCCATACAGAAATTCTTTACACGACTAATCGCGCTTAAATCGGAATGGTCTATTGATTCTGGGCTGCCAAACGAACTATAAATTTCGAAGTTTGGGTCCGACATAGATTTGACGCGGACGACCAATTGGCTCTTTTCGGTTACGCATTTCTTTCCATTGTGCGATCCATCCCGGAAGTCTACCTAAAGCAAACATGACCGTAAACATTTCTACAGGGATTCCCATTGCTCGATAGATAATTCCCGAATAGAAATCCACATTTGGATACAACTTACGTTCTACAAAATAGGGATCCTGTAACGCTTCTTTCTCAAGACCTTTTGCCACATCTAGGATTGGGTCTTGAACCCCTAGGTCCGCCAAAACTTCATCGGCAGCTTTCTTTATAATACGTGCGCGTGGGTCGAAGTTCTTGTAGACGCGGTGTCCAAAGCCCATTAGACGGAATGGATCATCTTTATCCTTTGCCTTAGCCATGTATTTCTTGGTGTCACCACCATCATCGACAATAGCCTGAAGCATCTCAAGTACTGCTTGATTTGCTCCTCCATGAAGCGGACCCCAAAGTGCAGAAATACCAGCTGAGAGCGACGCATACAATCCAGCATGAGAAGATCCAACGATACGAACTGTAGATGTTGAACAGTTTTGCTCATGGTCTGCATGAAGAATTAATAATTTATTCAGAGCAGCAACAATAACCGGGTTTTGTACATAGGGCTCGCCAGAGGTTTTAAACATCATTGAACACAAGTTCTCAATGTACCCGAGTTTTGTATCCGAAGAAATATAGGATTGATTGGTCATTTTGCGTTGTGCATAAGCTACCAGAATCGGAAACTTACCCATAATCTTTACAATAGCCTTATACATATCCTCGGCAGAATCGGCATTGACAGAAGAGGGGTTGAAAGCAATCAACGCGCTTGTTGCAGAAGATAATACTCCCATTGGGTGAGCCGAATTCGGAAATGTATCCACAATTTGTAACAAACGAGAATCCACTTCTGATTGCGCCTTAATGTCGTCTTCAAACTTCTTAAGCTGATCAGCTGTTGGAAACTCTCCAAAAATTAACAAATAGGCAGTCTGAAGGAAGTTTGATTTTTCCGCAAGCTCATCAATGGCATATCCTCTATATCTAAGTTCTCCCTTCTCTCCATCAAGAAAAGTAATGGCACTTTCACACGCACCGGTATTCTTATAACCTGGATCTAATGTCACTGCCCCGGTTTGAGCTCTAAGGGTTTTAATGTCAATAGCAACTTCGTTTTCTGTTCCGATAATAAGCGGAAACTCGAATCGCTCACCGTTTAGTTCAAGGATAGCTTTGTCAGACATAAGATTCATTTATTGATGGAATGCAAAGATAATACACAGTAATGGCTTTAAATAAAAAAAGCGCTACCGATAGTAGCGCTTTTACAGGTTTTTAACAATTTATTAGCGAACTATTTTGAACGCCTTTTCTTGTGGATAAAATGCTGTACTTCCCAAATCCTCCTCGATACGAAGGAGTTGGTTATACTTAGCCATACGATCAGATCTAGAAGCAGAACCCGTTTTAATTTGCCCTGTGTTTAAACCAACCGCTAAATCTGCAATAGTAGTATCTTCTGTTTCTCCAGAACGATGAGACATTACCGATGTATAACCAGCGTTTTTTGCCATATTTACAGCCGCAATAGTTTCGGTTAACGTACCGATTTGATTTACTTTAATCAGGATCGAATTGGCAATACCTTCTTTGATACCGCGCTCTAAACGCTCTACGTTGGTTACAAATAAATCGTCACCAACAAGCTGCACTTTATGGCCAACTTTATCG
>CAZUBV010000173.1:0-3048 GCA_964618875.1 uncultured Flavobacteriaceae bacterium | reverse complement strand
ATCGTTGGCGAAGATGGTACCCTTGCAGTAGTTGCTTCTATGGGCTTCGTAGCTTTTGGCTTTAATCCTCAAATGGCAGCATAATTTACTGTTGACATTACTGTCGAATCAGTATAGACTGTATATATGAAAACGGAAGGACTCCAAATGACTGCAGAACAAATCAAATTCGTTCGTATTGGTTCCAAGCTTATGGATATGAGCGAAGGTATGAACATGAAAGGTCTCAAAGACGCTGACATCGCTCTCGTCAACAAAATGAGCTCCTTCGGTGAAGCTCTTACTCGTATCGGTACTTCTTTCGGTCCTCGTAACATCTCTGACGTTTTGAAACTCTCGGGTGTTACACTCGAAGAAGCTCAGCGCCTCGTTAAAATGGCAACTCAATAAGGATATACGACATGAAAACTCTTTTTGGATCTACTCTCATTTTGACAATTGTTGCTTGGGTATTCCTTTGGCCCTTCGCAGTTATCTGGGCTTTGAATACTTTGTTCAGTTTCGCTATCGCTTACACATTCTGGAACTGGCTCGCGATGTTTGTTCTCGTAGCTTTCTTCGGAAAAGCTTCTGTGAAAGTGCAAAAAGACGGTTGACATTCACTCCGAATCAGTGTAGATTGATAATGTAAGGAATGAAAGGAACACATCATGACGACTTACACCTTCAACGAAAACATTGTTTCCGACCTTCACAAAGACGCTCGCGGTTTTCGTCCTACTCAATACTGGTGGGACCAGTGGAACCTTTGCACTGACAACCAGAAGCAAACTATGTGGGATGCTCTTTGCGTAGAGCTTGAAGAAGAAATGGATCGTGAAAAGCTTGAACAAGCCCGGGCGCTTGCAAAACTCATGGATCGTATTCTTGAAACTATGAAGCTTGGTGCAGACGATCAAAAGACTGCTATTAAGTGGATCATGGAAGCTGAAGAGTTCAGCGACTACGATATTCAGTATGGTCCTAGCTACTTCTGCTACCACTTTGGTCTGAACTACTCCGTAGCCAAAGATCTACCTATCCAAGAAGCAATGAACGAAATGCTGGCGGAGGTTGTGTAATGACTGTTTGGCATAAATCGGCTCCTCTAGCGTTTTTCGATGAGTCCTACACTTACAAGGGATATGCTCTCGTAAACGAGATCTACGAAGACGATGATCATCGAGCAAACACTTGGATGTGGGGTCGCCAAGACGGTGACTCTATCGTAGATGCTCGTCTTCTTGAAGGTTTGAGTAGCAATAGCTATGCTCCTTGGGCAGAAGTTTACAATCATTTCAAAATAACAGTTGACAATCAATAAGAATCAGTATAGATTGATAATAGGAAAAGAAAAGGAAATCCTATGACTCGCACTCGTTATTCAAATTCTTATCGTTTCACCGTTCGCATGGTAAATGGCAAAGTCCATCCCGAAGATCAAGCAGCTGTCGATGGCCTGCGCACAGTTGTAAAACTTGCAAATACCGCCTTCGGTGATTTTGAACCTCAAAAATACGTCAAGCTGCAGGGCCGTCTAGGTAAGGACAACCCGAACGCTTGGAAGTACCGCCAGTATCGTTTCGGCGGCATCTACGGCCGAGCTCAGTGCGTCCGCCTTGGTGATGCTGCGACTGCTGACGTTTACGTCTACAATCGGTGAATGTGATGCGGTACGAAACTCTTGCTAAAATAGCAATGGTAAATTATGAAGCTTTTAAAGATGATCCAGAAACTTTACACGAGGTTACTGGATTAGTAGCCGAAGGTCTTCATAGAACTACGCCGATTCACACTGGTCTTATTTCAATCGAGTGTAACAACCGACCGAAGGGTACTAAAGTGTGTAGAGAGCATTACTTTGGTCGCCTCGCTTCAGCAAAATTGATTATGAGACAAATCGCTAAAGGTAAATCTTTTAACCGTATCGTAGCTCTTATCAAGTCTCGTTCTCGAGTTCACTATACTACAAGTGACGAAAACAATAGATTAAGAAAGCATGGCGATATGTTTTGGCGTGAAGCTTATAAAAAAGCGGGTATTGTTCTTGTACCTTTTGTAGATAGAAAAATTAAAAAAATAGACATAGGGGGATTGGTGTTTTCTTCCGCTAAAGAAGTTTCTTATGAGTTTGATATTCCGATCGACACTGTTAGACAGAGAGTAAAAAGCAGCAGCAAAAAGTGGGCAGACTGGAACTACGCATAAACAGTTGACACTTACATAGAATCAGTGTATCTATAATCTCCTAACACAGGAGAATCAACTATGTTTTTTTATACTGACACCGGCTCAAACTCTTCTTTCGACCCTGATTTGATCCACCGGCTTAACCCAAACACTATGTACATCTCACACTTGGAAAACCTCTACGTACTCAAATTTATCGAACTTAAATCTGACAAATTTTTCGAAAGGGTCCAGGCCTCAAAGGAAATTAAAATTTGTGAGAAAAAACTTAAATTTTGGGAACGAAAAATCACCAACCAACAACTAATCGACGACAAAATCAAACAACTCAAAACACAATGGAACACTTAACATGTTACAGGATTTAATCGAAACACAATATTTTGAATTGGAACTTCCCTTGGCAGCAAGGGAAGTTTCTAACATTTTCCACTACCATCGTGAAGATGTAAAAACCTGGCGTATGTCAAACAAACCTCTAAGAGTTTATCAAAAAGATAAACTCGTAGCAGAGTTTGCTCGCTGGTGTGACATCGTTAGAGATGGTGCCGTAAAAGGCGTAATCGATAAAAACTCAGAAGGATACCCTTGGTTTCCAACATTTCTGATGCATAAAAAAGGTTTGTTCAAACTCTATGATCGTAAATTTGAAGTAACTCACCAAGGTAAAATACCTGTTGAAGGCTTCAAAGAGAAAAAAGAAGAAACCTCAGCTGTGACTATCGGAGATCTTGGGGAGCAAGAAATTACTAAATACTATAATGGTCAAAGAGGCGAATGGTTTGATCCAGAAAAAGATGGAATTATAAGTGAACTCACTTTTGTAGTCAAAACATTTCAACTTAACGGTAAGCTCGAAGGCTTTCTAGTAGAGCAATC
>CAZUBV010000172.1:0-3065 GCA_964618875.1 uncultured Flavobacteriaceae bacterium | reverse complement strand
CTGTTCCGCGATAATAATTTCCATAAGCTCCTCCAGATTAGGATAGAGCATGGGAACATTCACCCCAAAAGGAAGAGGTGTAGCGGCTCTGCATTTTTGAATGTGGTGACGCAATACCTCGGGATACATACTACCCGCGCCCAATAATCCCAAACCACCTGCATTGGATACAGCGGAAGCCAGCTTCCAGCCGCTGGCCCATATCATTCCACCCTGAACAATCGGATATTTTATACCAAACAAGGCGGTAATTCGATTATTCATGCTTTGTGTTTTAGCTTATTATCATGAAATTACACCTGACCCCAGCAATTCATCTTCTACATACCAGGCTACGAACTGACCTTCGGTAATGGCAGATTGCGGAGTATCAAAATCTACATACATTCCCTCTGCTACCTTGTACAACCTTGCGGCCTGTAGGGGCTGCCGATAGCGTATTCGTGCCATGACCTGCATGGATTGGTCTTCTTGCATTGCGATATCAGAGCGCACCCAATGTAGTTCAGCCTCGTTTACAAATAAGGTTGAGCGAAAAAGACCCGGATGATCTTTACCCTGACCGGTATAGATAACATTGCACGCAACATCCGTTTCCAGAACAAATAGAGGTTCGGGAGTACCTCCCACGTTTAGTCCCTTTCGCTGTCCGACAGTAAAATAATGAGCTCCATTATGTTTGCCAACTACTTTACCATCCTGCAGCGCGTAGTGCGCCTTAGTAGCTTGATATGCCAGTCTTTCTGCTTCGGTTGAGAATATAGGTTTTGGAATATAAAAACGAGCTGAGTTAGCAGGTATTTCAACAATCACTCCCTCACGGGGTTGGAGTTGCTGTTGCAAAAATTCTGGTAGCCGCACCTTGCCGATAAAACACAAACCTTGTGAATCTTTCTTATCTGCGGTAATTAACTGATTTTGAGATGCTATACTACGCACTTCGGTCTTGGTTAATTCGCCTATCGGAAAAAGAGCCCGAGACAATTGCTCCTGATTTAACTGACATAAAAAGTACGACTGATCCTTCTGCCTGTCTACCCCCGAAAGCAGCCGATATAGGTTATTTCCATTAACATCTTCTTTGGCATCTTTACGACAATAATGACCGGTTGCCACAAAATCAGCACCGAGTTGAAGAGCTATTTTGAGAAATAGATCAAACTTTATTTCTCGATTACATAAAACATCAGGATTTGGAGTTCTCCCCTGCTGGTATTCCCGAAACATATAATCCACAATACGCTCCTTATAGGCTACGCTTAAATCTACCGTCTGAAATGGAATACCTAATTTCTGGGCTACAATTAGGGCATCATTGGAATCATCGAGCCACGGGCATTCCCTTGAAATCACAACGGAATCATCATGTCAATTTTTCATGAACAGCCCTATGACCTCATAACCTTGTTCCTTTAGAAGTAGGGCAGCTACACTACTATCGACACCTCCCGAAAGTCCAACAACAACTTTTTTCATTGAAATTCTAAATCAGTGCAAAATTACGAAATAATTGATGCCTTAAATGACTGATTTTCAGGGGTGAAATTTGTAATATCCCTTGGGCTTCCTGTTAATCTTTTCACAAGGTGTTTTGAAATTGTTTAATCTTTAAGAATCTTTGTTAAACAAAATTTACTAAAAACACTTCTTGTTATGAAAAAAAATCTCTTAAAATGGATTCTTCCAATCCTATTTATTTCGGTGGGTATTTCCTGCTCAGACGATGACGATACCCCAATGGAGGAACAAAATCCTCTGGGAACGATTGTTGAAACGGCCGCTGCAAGTGCTGAACTTACCTCTCTTGTTGCTGTTCTAACCGCGGCAGATCAGGCCGAGGGCATTGACTTAATTGGCACCTTATCAGGAACAGGCCCGTTCACCGTTTTTGCTCCTACCAATGCAGCTTTCGAAAATTTGTTGGCTCAATTGGATGGATATAATTCAGTTGCTGACTTTGACACCCCGGAAGAACTTGCTCTTCTTGCCAGCATATTGACTTACCATGTGGTCTTAGGCAATGCCGTTTTCGCGGGTGACCTTACCGACGGGCAGCAAATTACAACTGTTCAAGGAGAGGCGTTAACAGTTTCCCTGCAAGGCGGTGTTCGAATTAATGATGCAACGGGTACTCCTGCTAATGTTACCGTTGCCGATATTGCAGCGAGTAATGGCGTGGTACACCTAATTGATAAGGTATTACTTCCCCAAAGTGTGTTGGATGCCCTTTCAGGAAATGAGCCCTTATCCATTGTGGGTTTGGCAACAGGATCTGAAATTCTAACCAATCTCGTTGCGGCACTCACTCAGGCCGATTTAGTTTCTGCGCTTCAAGGTGAGGGTCCATTTACTGTTTTTGCCCCAACAGATACTGCATTTGAAACATTTTTGAGCGATAATGGTTTCGCTGATTTAAGTGAAGTTCCAACCGATGTACTTACTCAGGTATTGCTAAATCATGTTGTTAGCGGAAAGTTTCTTTCGACCGATTTGAGTTCAGGATATGTTAGTTCATTATCGACTGCCGGACCCGAAGGAGCTAATTTAAGTCTCTTTATAAATACAGCAGACGGTGTTGTTGTAAACGGGATATCGAGTGTGATTCTTCCTGATATTGAAGCCACTAATGGTGTGGTACATGTGGTAAATACGGTTATAGGACTTCCGACTATTGTAGACCATGCAGTGGCTAATCCCAACCTGTCCAGTTTGGTTGGAGCATTGACTACAGACGGTAATACCACGTTTACAGATTTGCTTTCCGGAGCAGGTCCATTTACGGTTTTTGCGCCGCTAAATGCTGCGTTTAGTGAATTCACAAATCCGAATGGTAATGCACTAAATACGATTCTGGCAAATCATGTAATTTCTGGAGCAGCTGCTTTTTCAGGCGGACTTAGCACCACGTATACTAATACCTTGGGAACTAACACTGACGGTGATTTTCTGAGTATGTATATTAATACAGATGAGGGAGTAACTATTAACGGCTCAAGTGCTGTAGTGTTGGCAGATGTAGTTGCTGTTAATGGTGTAATTCATGCAGTAGATGCGGTAATTGATGT
>CAZUBV010000171.1:0-3100 GCA_964618875.1 uncultured Flavobacteriaceae bacterium | reverse complement strand
AAATTGGTCGCTTGATGAGATAACCGCACAAAGCGGAATAGATATACAATATCAATTGAATGAACCAAATCCCGATACTGGGGTTCGTCGTCTTATTCCGGACTATAAACGGTTTAACTCTGGATTGTTTACTACACTCAAAAAAACGCTTTCTTCTAATTTTAGCGCCGAGCTTGGCGCTCGTTTCGATTATCGGTCAATACATGCACAAAAATTTTATTTAAAATCACGATTCGAAACCCTAGGTTATTTAGAAGATTATAGCGAATTAATCGTTCAGGATGTTGGAAATCAATGGTATACAGAAATCCCTCTAAATTTCCCAACCTGGGCAATAGGGAGTTCAATCAATTATGCTCCAAATAATTACCTGTCAGTTAGTAGTTATTTTAATCGAACCCAGCGAGCTCCAAGTGTAGCAGAACTTTTTAGTGAAGGATTACATCATTCCGCTGCTCAGATCGAATTAGGTGATCTTCGACTCACCACAGAGACTAGTTATAAAACTGGACTAGAAAGCGCTATAGTTAGCGGTAATCACTCGTTTCGTATTCACGCCTATTACCAAAAAATTGACAATTACATCACGCTTGAACCCTCAGGGGTGGAGTATACCCTTAGAGGAGCCTTTCCAGTCTGGCAATACTTGCAAACCGATGCAACATTTTGGGGATTTGATTCATCGATGAATCTCTATGTAAATCAAGGGCTATCCTACACCCTTACGGCAAATTATACTCAGGCTCGAGACACCAAACGAAACCAGTATTTAATAGGTATTCCCCCCCTATCTCTAAACCAGCGAATAACCTTTGTCTCTAGAAGAAACAAATCTGATTTACTCACACTTCATCATAATTTCATTGGACTTCAAAAGAGAACACCAGACAACCTCAGTATTGTGACTCCAGGATCAACAGAGCAAATCGTTCTACTCATCAATAATGCTCCCAAGGCCGCCCATGTATTTAACGTATCGCTAGCATTAGTAAACCACACTACCAAACACTATACGATAAACATTGATTTAGCGATAGAAAATCTTTTAGATACCACCTACAGAAATTACCTAAATAGCCAACGTTATTATGCGGATGAAGTAGGCAGAAACATGCTCCTTACCCTCAGATTGGTCAATTAATCTAAATGATCTTTAAAATACGCATTTACTTTAGAGAGCTTTGGAGCGATAACTAATTGACAGTAACGTTGCTCACCGTGCAATCTGAAATAATTATGATGCTCTTCTTCGGCGACGAAAAACTCAGGAGCCATTTTAACTTCAGTTACAATAGGTTTATCGAATAATTTATTCTCTTCGCACCACTCGATAAAAGAGGTAGCTATATCAAATTGGTCATTTGTAGTACAATAGATAGCACTTCTATATTGCGTTCCCAAATCATATCCTTGACCGTTTAGTTGTGTCGGATCGTGGGTGGCAAAATTAATCTCGAGTAGTTGCTTAAGCGTAATAAGTGATGGGTCGAATGAAATTTCAACGCATTCCGCATGGCCTGTTCGTCCAGTACAAACCTCGCGGTACGCCGGATTTCTGAATTTTCCGTCTATAAAACCTGGCCTTAACTGCTTCACGCCCCGAACGAGCTGAAATACAGCCTCAGTACACCAAAAACACCCACTTGCAAAATACACCTGCGCAATACGATCCATTAGTTTTGTATTTTGCAGCAATTTACGTCAGTTCTCATGATTCTTAAAGCAGAACACCTTTCGAAAACCTATAACGATTCCTGTATACTCAAGGATGTATCAATTGAAATTAACGAAGGGGAAATCGTAGCAATAACCGGCCCATCAGGCGCTGGAAAAACTACCTTATTAAATCTACTCTCGGGTCTAGATGCTCCGGATTTCAATGCATCGAGCAGATTGCAATTCTTAGATCTAAACCTGCTTGAGAGTACTGCAAAGCAAATTGCTTTATATCGCAATCGTTATATGGGATTTGTGTTTCAATTTCATGGCCTGCTCGATGAATTTACCGCTTTAGAAAACGTAATGCTACCTGGAATAATTGGAGGGGTTAAACCCGTGCTACTCAAAAAAAATGCTGAACAATTACTGAGCCGAATGCAGCTTACATCAAAAGCTGCACAAAAACCTTCTACCCTATCGGGTGGTGAACGTCAACGTGTAGCGATTGCTCGAGCACTAATTCTATCCCCAAAAATCATATTTGCAGATGAACCAAGTGGAAATTTAGATCCGCAAAATGCGTTCAAACTCTTCGAATTATTCGAAGACCTTAGAAGTGATTTTAATTGTGCCTTTGTAATGGTAACACACGATGCTACCTTGGCCAAAAGGGCGAATCGAATTGTAGAAATGGTAGATGGAGAACTGGTCTAAAGCCGATCTTAAAAATTACCTCGATGAGAAGGCTGACACCTACGAGTCGTTACGATTTTTAGAAAGCGATCCATTAGGTGTAGTGCACCAAGTAAGTGATACTAAAGATATTGAGCTATTTGGTCTTCTTGTCGCGCTCATTGCTTGGGGTAATCGAAAATCGATAATTCAAAGCGCAGAAAACCTATTACATCGGCTAGAGTACTCACCCTACTGCTTCCTTCTAGAGTGTAATGACAAAGAATTACAGAGTAGTTGCAACGGTTTTGTACATCGTACGTTTAATGCCAACGATCTTTATTTTCTGCTTAGTCGTTTGCGCACCTACTATGTAGAAAACGACTCGATTTCACATTTCTTCAACGATTCCGATGCCTATATGCACCGCGGTATTTCTAAGCTGAGAGCGTTTATTCTACAAACTCCCCATGAAAATCGGTTTGATAAACATATAGCTGACCCAAGCAAAGGATCTGCAGCAAAACGAATTCACTTGTATCTGAGGTGGATGGTCAGATCGAGTAAGCGAGGGGTTGATTTCGGAATTTGGAGCGAAATTCCCAGTTCTAAACTTTCATGCCCTCTTGACGTTCATTCGGGTAGAGTAGCAAAAATTTTAGGCCTTTTACATCGAAAACAGAATGACCTAAAAGCGTTAAATGAATTAGATACAGCCCTAAGAGCATTTGACCCTATTGATCCTGTACGATACGACTTTGCCATTTTT
>CAZUBV010000170.1:0-3115 GCA_964618875.1 uncultured Flavobacteriaceae bacterium | reverse complement strand
TTTATACGTAATCCATTGGATTTAAAACTAATCTCCTCACTTTTTGGATTATTACTGTCCTCTGAAAGTACCTTTTTTAATGTGTAGCGGGTGGTAACGGTATCCACGGTAAGTGAACCTTGAAGTTTGCTATACTCATCGATCCATTTGTTTCTGAAAGAGTAGGTGTAAAAATCGCTTTGTAACTCAAAACGTATTGAATCTCCGTTTACTTCAACATTTTGAAAGGGAATTCGATTGGCATTTTGCTCTAAGCTGGTAAAGAATACCTTGAAACTTGCAGAATCTCGTTCTATTTCCAATCGTATCTTATCAGAAAAGTTGCCGTGTTCAACCATTCCGCTGAAGTTCCCCGTCTTTTCATCTTTTTTGATTTCCGAATGGGGATTGCAAGAAAACATTCCAAGTAATATGATGATGACACATATGTTTTTCATGGGTATGTTTTAAATATTAGGATACCACGCGATGCAACTAAGCATAGCGTCCTCATGACCGTAGGGAGTAATCGCGCTGGGTATTGGAATAAGACCTTGCTCGTCTGAATAATCATTGTCGAGCGTTTACTCTATGTTTCTCTTGCTCAGGTCTCTTGCTGAGTGATGAATTGTCAAAATGTCTACTCGGTTGGAATTTAATATTTTGTAAATAATTCTGTAGTTGCCTTCAACCAATTGACGATAACCACTATGAGGCATTTCAGGCACGGGCATTCCGATTTTTGCATTTCTTTTTAGAATCGCGGTGCGCGCCTTAATTCTGATAATCTGACGTTGTGCATACTTCTTGGAGTCGATGCTGATGTACTCGAATATGTCGAACAAGTCTTTGAGCGATTGTTGTGTCCACTTTACTTGAACCATTTCTTCATTTCTTCTTCAAGCTCAGCTTCGCTTATGGTTTTGCCTTCGAGCGAGTCGCGATTTCCCTTTTCAATTTTGTCCAAGAGGATCAACTTATCCACGAGTTCTTCTAAGGTAAATTCATCAGGAAAGCTTTCGATTGTCTCTTTTAATTGATTCTTATTGATCATCGATAGTTCTTTTGAATAAAGATACAAAGTTCTTTGTTTGGAATCTTTTTTGAGCTTGATAATAGGAAAGTTTCGCCAATTTCATTGAGCTAGGCACCGCACTCCATATAGTCTTGCCACTTGACCAGGACGTATTTTGTGCGGTTGTTTTCGGTGCGGGTGAGGTAGCCGTATTCGTAGCAGAAAAGGTAGACATCGCCTTTGGTGTTTTTCCAGTAGTGGGTGAAAAACTTGGGATCGAATCCTGCTTTGATCAGGGTTTCTTTTCGGATGGTGGCTTTGCCTGCTTGGTTGTAGTGCTTGAGGAGCTTTCGATTTTGCTTAAGCTGAAGGTCTATTTGGTGAAAGAGGGTGTATTTTTCCTTCCTCTTTTTTGCATAATGGTAGCTGGCTCTGCAATGGGCATCGCAAAAAAGTTTGTCCACTCTTCCTTCAATTTCTTTTTGGCAGGCCAAACAGTGGTGTGGTTTTGAAACGATCACTAGTCGTAGAATTAATTAAACGTTTAATTATACGTATAATTATACGTATAATTCAATTCTACGCATAAGCGTCTGCTATATTCAACCAAAATCATCGAATATGGCTAACAGGCGGATCAGTTTAAAGAACTTATTTATAGACGAACAGCGGCAGATCGGGCTTCAGTTTTACCCCGACCATGTGCTTCAAGCTTTGGTGAAAACCTTGCCTGACGTGCAATGGAGCGAAAAGTTTGGGATGGTCTATCTTCTCAATACTCCGTCTAACCTGGACTTGCTGTTTAAGACCTTTTCGGGAGTAGCTTGGCTGGACTGTGGCCTTTTTATGGGTAGACGCACGCGAAACGACAATCCCGATCTGGAGCTCGACCCCGCTCTGATCAATAAGTCAAAGCGGCTTCCGCCTTGCCCTCCCGAGTTTATCCAGAGGCTCCAAATTAGCCGCTATGCCGCGAGCACGGCCAAAACGTACATCCACTACTTTCGGGTATTTATGGGCCACTTTAAGGACAAAAGGCTTCTGGAAATCAATGAAAGGGACATACTGAACTACATACAGGGACTGGTAAACTTAGGTAAATCAGATACCTATGTCAATCAGATGCTCAACTCAATTAAGTTTTACTACGAGGTAGTGATGGAGATGCCTAATCGGTTTTACTCCATTGACAGGCCACGCAAAAAGAAGGAATTGCCGGAGGTAATCAGTCAGGAAGAAGTTAAGCTATTGCTCGATGCCATACCCAACCTAAAGCATAAGTGCATAGTAGAAGCCATCTACTCGGCGGGACTGAGGCGTAGCGAATTGCTCAACCTTAAGCCACACCATATAGACAGCAAGCGTATGGTAATCAAAGTAGAACATGGCAAGGGTGGCAAGGATAGACTTACCTTACTGAGCCCCAGATTGCTCAATAATTTGCGGGTCTATTACAAGAAGTACAAGCCGAAGAACTATCTTTTTGAAGGTGCACGAGGCGGGCAGTACACGGGCTCCAGCGTACGAATGATTATCAATACTGCTGCGAAGAATGCAGGTTTGACGCAACGGATCACACCACACACCTTGCGGCACAGCTTTGCCACTCATTTATTGGAAGACAAAACAGATCTGCGTTACATCCAGTCGCTGCTAGGCCACAGCAGTACGATCACTACTGAGATTTACACTCACGTAGCTACAAAGAACATTTCTCAGATTACGAGTCCGCTGGATAGGCTATAATTTCTTATACTTGTGTGTAAGAAATTTCAGAAGAGTGGAGACTTTGACCAAAACACACATAAAAACATCAGCACATAAGCGAAATAAGTGCAACTCGTTGCACTTATTCGGTTGTTGTGGTGCATAAAAAGAAAATGAAACTGTTCGAACGATTGCGACATAAGAAACAAGAAACTGATGACTCACGTGAACTGAAAAGGGGTGAATTCAAAAAAATTCTATTGCCCTTAATGAGCAGTGTGTTTCCTGATTTTGAATTTACCCAATACAAGAACCAGAGCTACTCGTTTCAAAGAAAACTAGAACTATATTCTTATGAAGTCTTTGAAGGTATCAACATCTGTTTTTCATTGAAAGAAAAACTCTGCGAATGCT
>CAZUBV010000169.1:0-3149 GCA_964618875.1 uncultured Flavobacteriaceae bacterium | reverse complement strand
TCCCACCTAGCAGTTACTAACTTCGACCATTGGTGGTCTATATTAGTGGACTGATTAGGTGGCACAGGGACGTGGTGCATAGTGTTTGCTAATAAGGAAGTTTACGTAAATCGCTTTTTTTCTCCTGTCTACCTATTTTTTTTGAGCATCGCCTTGTTTATCCAACAGTTCTTACCTGGGTATAAGCGCTACTCTAGTATTGAGGCAATAAGTTATAAAATGAGTGACGGTTGGTGTGAACCGCAAAAAGAGGGTATCGGAGTCCACTGTTTTGGTGACTTCTACTACCCGTTAAGATTCGTTTCTGCCGACAATCCTTGGAAAGGCGTCATTAATCCTTATCCACCAATTTCTACGTTTTTGTATAAACCATTTGATCTTTTGGCTCAGTTTACACTCCCAAGAGTTTCACTAGCGCTCTGGCTTTTCTTACTACTATGCTCTTTATTATTTCCAGTCTTACATCTAAAGTTTGTGGCAAGAGAAATTAGTACCCAGAGTTTTACAATTATCACACTAGTTACCCTTACCTGCGCCCCTGCGTTAATGAGTATTGACCGCGGTAACAATTTACTTTTTCTTGTACCTCCGCTCTATCTTTTTTTCCGTGCATGTTTGTTAAACTCCGAAAAACATGTCTTATTCTTCGGATTAGTTTGCGTTAGCCTAAAGCCTCAATTTGCTGTTTTGGTTGTTGTAATTTATCAAGTATTTGGGTTAAAAAAAGCATTTCGGTGGTTACTTTTTAGTGCACTTGTGAATTTTCTTTCTTTTCTGATTTACTTCAAAAGCTTTCCTGAAAACATCTTCTACTGGTTATATTCAGCAATCGGTTTTCAGGAATATGCAGCTCGCGGAATACTGATGCCCGTGAATGTTTCGCTGAAAAGCGACATCGATGTCGCCCTAGATGTGCTTAATTTGAGTGCTTCAGGCCTAATAGTTAATTCGGTTGTTTATTTCTTACTCACAGTATTTACTATTCAATTAATTCGAAAAATACGAAAAAGATCCGTCATTCATAATTTTACACTAGTTTTGTTCTACCCTCTTCTATTTACAGGCACCACTTATCACTATTACCTCATGATCCTATACATCCCTTTTCTATTCTTATTTGCCCAGCACATTCAACCAGGAAACACAGGAAGCCTGAGGGTGTTCAGAGATATTGAATCGGCACTTCCAAGCATTAGTAAACCTCTTCAAGGCACCGTGTTCTTGGCATTTGTGATCGTCTCATTTATTCCTTGGGGCATTCCCTGGTCAGCGATCTTCCCAGAACTTTACGGCCGTGGATGGGACGTAATCGGGGCTAACTGGGTGTTTTCCCAGTATTTGCTGTTAGCTCTTGGAATCACTTTGAGTACTCAAAAAACCAAAGGAATTGTATTGCTGAACGGTGCAAAATCGTAAGCTTATGATTAGGAGTAGTGCGTTAATTTGTTTTTATCCTTCTGTGATCACCTCATTGGATTATTGCCTATAAATACGAACAATAGATTTTGCGGTGTGGCTCGGATTCAATTCTGTAGTAATTGGAGTTTGAGCGTCGCCCTAAATGAACTATTCGATCTTCGCCCCACAAGATATCTTTCCGAAATCCCGATACCTGGTAGCACACAGGACCTCATGCGGTATTTTTACTTTCCTTCGAAACCGTCGTAAAGATCAAAATACATGGAAACACGCAAAGTGTTGCTTGCTTTAAACGAGAATAAAGATCATATGATTAGCTTATGAGAACAATCTCTATTGTTATTCCTGCATTTAATGAAGAAGATTGTATTGATGAGCTAACTTTTCGGCTGAAAAAAATTTTTGAAGAAGAAGAGAATTATTCTTGGAAGGTGATCATCGTAGAAAATGGTTCCCAGGATTCCACGTGGATAAAACTACTCAAGGTAGCTGAAGCTGATCCTCGCTTCAAAGTAGTCCGACTTTCTAGAAATTTTAGAATGGATGGAGGATTAACTGCGGGGCTAGATTACGTTGATAGCGATGCGTGTATTCTTATGACCGCAGATCTGCAAGATCCCCCTGAGTTGATTCCGGAATTTCTCCGTAAATGGGAAGAGGGTTATGAGAATATCTATGGAGTGGTTTCAGAACGGCAGGGGACAAATTTAATTCGCCGCTTCAACTCCCAACTTTTTTACATCATCGCATCAAAACTTTCTGATGGATCAATTCCTAAGAATGCCTCAGACTTCCGCCTAGTGGATAAGAAAGTGTATGAAGTTGTTCGAAGTATGACTGAACGAAACCGGTTTGTAAGAGGGCTCTTTGCTTGGGTTGGTTTTAAGTCCATTGGAATCCCCATGGTTAGACCGCCTAGATTCGCAGGTGTATCTAATGCACACTCATTTGCGGTGTTAGAACTCGCGTTAAAGGGGATCATGGCAAATTCTTATAAGCCCCTGCGCTTTATCTCATTGTTCGGCCTCGGTCTTTCACTTTTTTCGTTTCTTACGCTGTTCCCAATGATTTTCGCATGGATTGTCGTTGGAGTTCCATTCGCTGGTTTTGGGACAATCGTGACACTCATTCTTCTGGGAATTGGCATTCAATCATTTATGCTAGGTGTTGTTAGCGAATATATCGGTCTGGTTTACGAAGAATCAAAAGGACGTCCAAACTTCATTGTGAGTGAGACAAAAGGATTTTAACTAAAAATATCTCCTTGTAATTTCCACCGAATCCAACGCTCTAGCCCATCACTTAAAATGACTTGTTCTGTAACTCCAAATTGCTTGCGGAAATCTGATGTTGAAGGAACGTAGTTGCTCGCAATTTGATCTTCACCAAGAATTCTAACCCCTTTTCTTGATGTTAACTCAGAAATTTGATGAGCTAGGTCATAAATCCTGATAGGAAATTCGCTTCCAATATTAAAGTCGTTATTCTTTGGATTCATCAAAGCATTTAGAACCCATGTCACCAGGTCCGTTGGATACATATACGAGCGAACAGTGGCCGGATTACCTTTTATAATGATCTCTTTCCCTTGCAGGCCATCCCGCAGAAAATTTCCCACAGCAAAGTGCTCATCCAGAGCAATTCCTGGGCCAGCGAATGCAAAGAGTCGCGGGGAAATTGAATTAACCAACCCAACATCGGACGCTTCTGAAAACACGAGCTCCGATACA
>CAZUBV010000168.1:0-3162 GCA_964618875.1 uncultured Flavobacteriaceae bacterium | reverse complement strand
CACGAGCTTACCTGAGTCGTTTTAATTTCTCAGGCAGCGAACAAAACAAGAAAGTAAAACTGTTGTCTGGGGGAGAGCGGAATCGCCTTCATTTGGCAATGACGTTAAAGGAAGAAGGAAACGTGCTACTACTGGATGAGCCCACTAATGACCTTGATGTTAATACGCTGCGGGCACTAGAAGAAGGGCTTGAAAACTTTGCAGGATGTGCTGTGGTAATCTCTCACGACCGATGGTTTTTAGATCGTATTTGTACGCACATTCTTGCCTTCGAAGGAAACTCTTCAGTTTACTTTTTTGAAGGTTCCTTTAGCGATTACGAAGAAAATCGAAAAAAACGCCTAGGAAAAGAGGTGACTCCAACTAGAATAAAATACAAAAAATTAATACGTTAACGTACTAAAATTTGCCCCTTTGGCAAGAATCCTACTATATTTGCAGCATATTTAAAGACTTTAAATCAAATTATTATGGAAAAATCAGGATCTAAAGCGTTACCCGCAATATTAGGTATCCTATTTGTTGCCGCAGCAGCCTTTGCTATTAGTTTATACATCAGCGGTAAGAAAACAGAAGAAGCACTCAATGCCGAGAAGGCAGAGGTAATTCAAGAATTAGAAGGGCTTAAGTCGGATTATGATAAATCCATTCTTGAAAGCAATGCATTGAGCGAAGAACTACTTGCTGCTCGTGGTGAGATTGCTAGTTACATTGATTCAGTAAAGTCTCTTAAGGCAGATGTAGCGGTACTTTCTAAGTTCCGTCGTCAAGTATATCAACTTCAAAAAGAGCGTGCTACACTCATGGCTCGTTTAGATTCTTTAACTGCCAGCAATCTAGCATTAAAGTCTCTTAACGAAACGACTCAGAAAGAACTAGAGCGCGTAGCATCACTTAACGATTCAATCGTTCAGCAAAACATCATTCTAGAACAAGAGAATAGAATTGCTGCACAACTTCGTTTAGAATCGCTAAATGTTCAGTCGGTTAAGGTTAAAAATAACGGTGATTTCAAAGACGTTAAACGTGCTCGCCGTACTGACAATTTCAAAGTTTGTTTCACAGTTCGTGACAATGCAATCGCCCAAGCTGGTGATAAAAACTTCTTCATTGAAGTGTTAGGTCCTGATGGAGCTCTTGTTGGAACTTCAGAGTCAGTAACTGTAAATAGCCGCACTTTGGAAGTAAGCAAAATCACTGCTTTCTACTATGAAAACGAATTGCTAGATGTTTGTGACTATATCGGCTCTACTTCTGGTGAATTTGTATCGGGTAACTACATGGTTAACGTATACGATAATGATCTTGAACTTATCGGAACCTCTAAGTTTTTCTTGAAATAAGAACAAGTATTAGATGTATTAAAAAAGGCTCCTTACGGGAGCCTTTTTTGTTTAGTCTATTGAAGGATTATCCGATCATATCTTCAGGTCGCACCCAACGATCGTAATCTTCTGCAGAAACATATCCTAGTCGTATTGCTTCTTCCTTTAAGGTAGTTCCACGCTGGTGAGCTGCATTTGCAATTTCAGCAGCTTTATAGTATCCGATTTTTGTGTTTAATGCAGTTACAAGCATTAAAGAATTTTCTAACAGCATTTGAATTCTGGTATGATTAGGTTCGATTCCTGTTACACAATTCACCTCGAAACTTTCAGCAGCATCTCCTAGGAGGGTTGCGGATTGAAGAACATTGTTTGCCATCATAGGTTTGAAAACGTTGAGCTCGTAATGTCCTTGAGTACCTCCAATGGTAACGGCAACATCGTTACCCATTACTTGGGCGCATACCATTGTAATGGCCTCAGCTTGGGTCGGGTTGACCTTACCGGGCATGATCGAACTTCCGGGTTCATTAGCAGGTAAAATAAGCTCTCCGATACCTGAACGTGGTCCTGATGCCATCATTCTGATGTCATTTGCAATTTTATTTAACGAAACCGCTAGTTGTTTTAGTGCTCCATGAGTCTCTACTAGGGCATCATGTGCTGCTAGCGCCTCAAACTTATTCTTTGCGGTAATAAAAGGAAGTCCTGTGAAATCAGCAATGTACCGTGCAACGGTGACATCATATCCTTTGGGAGTGTTAAGCCCCGTTCCTACAGCTGTTCCGCCTAATGCAAGTTCAGATAAGTGTTCAAGAGATCGCTCAAGCGACTTTATTCCAAAATCGAGCTGAGCGACATATCCTGAGAATTCTTGTCCTAAAGTTAAAGGGGTAGCATCCATAAGATGCGTACGACCAATTTTGACAACCGATTTAAAGGCTTCACTTTTTTGGTGTAAGGCATTTCTTAATGAAATTATTTTTGGTAAAGTAGCCTGTGCAACTTTTTGATAGATCGCAATATGCATTCCTGTCGGAAAGGTGTCGTTTGACGATTGTGATTTATTTACATCATCGTTCGGACTAAGTGTTCTTGTTCCTTCTCCAAGTAGTTGACCTTCCAGAACGTGTGCTCTATTTGCAATTACCTCATTTACATTCATATTACTCTGGGTTCCAGAGCCCGTTTGCCAAATTACAAGCGGAAAATGTTCGTCTAATTTACCTTCAAGGATTTCATTACAAACGG
The DNA here is from genome assembly GCA_964618875.1 of uncultured Flavobacteriaceae bacterium. Classification (GTDB taxonomy): domain Bacteria; phylum Bacteroidota; class Bacteroidia; order Flavobacteriales; family Flavobacteriaceae; genus UBA3478. The sequence goes on along the minus strand of CAZUBV010000168.1, from coordinate 586 downwards.
CTGCGATTAAGTCCCGCTTCTTCTCTTCAAGAACCCCAAGCTCACAATTGGCATAGGCGGCAGCCTTCTTTAGATAGGCAAAGCCATAAATAATTTCCTTGGGCATCGATCCCGGAGCGCCAATTTTAAAATTATTAATGGAGCGTTGTGTTTGAGCACCCCAAAACACATCTTTAGGGACCTGAACTTCTCCCATGGTGTCCTTTTCGATTCTATATTGCATGAGTTGTAGATTTTTATAGTCCAAAGTTAGTGACTAAATGCTTTTTTACCTTGAAAATAGCTTTACAGCTTGCCACAGAAAGTCAAAACATAGTATCTTCGCCTTATAATTATTTGGACATGATTGAATTTGATCAGTATTTAGGTTTTATCGCTTTCCTTACCATACTAACTATTGGTTTTTGGTTAATGATTTTTCTATTAACTTTTGTAATTCCATATTGGTTGACCGGTAGTTTTATTGAGTTCCTTAAAGAGCGCAAAAAGGAAAAAGAGCAGACTGTAGAATAAATAGTGATAGTATTATAAAACAGCGACGCCCGAGTGAAACACTCGGGCGTCGCTGTTTTATAGGTAATCGATT
>CAZUBV010000167.1:0-3206 GCA_964618875.1 uncultured Flavobacteriaceae bacterium | reverse complement strand
TATCTACATTCTCTTCGTAAGACTTATAATACTCGGTAATAAGGAGTGTTACTGCGTTTAAGAAGTCTTTTGCTTCGAGAAGTAATGAGAAGTACAGCGTGGTATTTTTCGGACTCGAATCTTCGTTTCGAATATCGGTCACGTGAGAATTGATTTTTTTGGTAATGCTATTCTCGAGTTGATCCTTTTTATCAAGAATTTCGGTAATGTCTTCTGCGCTAAAATTCTTGATCGAGTCTTCGGTGTGAATGAAGAAATCGCGTTCGAATTGTTCTTTTATCTCTCGCAGGTCACGCAGCTGGGTGTAACGCAACTTGTTGTGGTTGTTGGCCACATGATCGTAGCACATTTTTGAGATATACTCGAGTGACTGCGAAATATTGTTGAGCTGGTTAACGAGCTGAATATAAAATGCACTTGCCTTAACGCTCGAATCTTCGAGGTTCTGAATAAAGTGAAACACGCTGGCGCGAACATCTTCGACCTCTTCTGAGAGCGAAGTAACCTCTTTACGACCTTGTTTTAAGGCTTCAAAGTCGTGTTTGCTGAGGCCCTCAATATTGAGGTTGATGATGCTTTTTGAGCGTAGGATAACGTTCTCAACGTTTCGTGCACTCTCATTGATTACACCTTTAAGGGTGATGCTCTCGGCACGTTTGATATCGAAACTTTCGGCTTCGGCCTTCATTTTTCGATTGTAGGCGATATAGTTGCGTATGATTATGGCCGTGGCAGCGACTAGTAGCACGATTATGGCTGTTCCGCGGCCGAAGTAAATTAGAGATAAGATAAGCCCAGAGCTGATAAGCGCGATGATTGCGGTTCCGAACCATCCGCCGATAACATTGAGTACGCCAGCAACGCGATACACGGCACTTTCGGCGCCCCATGCGCGATCGGCAAGCGAGGTACCCATGGCCACCATAAAGGTTACGTACGTAGTAGAAAGCGGGAGTTTAAGTGAGGTGGCAATCGAGATCAAAATTCCGGCAAGAGCCATATTAACCGAGGCGCGAACGGCGTCGAATGCAGGCGGAAGTTCATTGTTCTTAAGTACAATATTTTTGGTCGATGGCCGCTCGAACTGGGTATTTATGCGATTTAAAATAGGATCTGGTATCGCACGACTTACATAGGTGCTGAACTGAAGTGTGTAGCGTACTATAGATCGTGATAAGAAGTTAGGCTTGAATCGCTCGCGCGCCTCACCTTCGCGTGACAGGTTAATTTCGGTATCAGCCACGTATCGTGCCTTTTTCGAAAACCAAAGCGTTAAAATCATAATGACACCTGAGGCGAGCAAGAATATTGTAGGGGCTTGTACCTTGCTACTGAGTACCTCCATGCTGAATTCGGTAGGTAACATTCCAGAAGCACTCCAGGCCTCGTATGACTGATAGGCTGCTATAGGCACACCTACGAAGTTTACTAAATCATTTCCGGCAAAAGCAAGTGCAAGCGAAAAGGTACCTGCAGCGATAATGAACTTGTATAGATTAACTTTTATGAGCAAGAGGCTTAATGAAAGCAAAAACCAAAACAGAAAGGCAGCTACAAGTACAAGTACCGTGTTAGCTTCCATATAATCGGTTAATGAAAGTCCGTCGGTAAAGGCGTAAGCTCGGTCTGCAAATGCAGTTCCTTTAATCCCTTTAATTAAAATAAAGTTGCTAATTGAGGCAAGCGCAATACCTCCGAAAGAGGCACTGACAAAGATGCTGCGATTACCGAAATTAAAAGACATCCAAACGCGGGTAATCCATTGTACTAGTGCTCCAACAGTGAAGGCGATGAGTACCGAGAGTAGAATACCTGAGATAATTTGAATTGCCTTTTCGTTGTTAATATATTGAACGATTGTCGAGAGCTCGGCCCCTTTATTTAGAATTTTAATAAACGACATGGCAAGCGCGGCACCAAGCAATTCAAATACGATTGATACCGTAGTTGAGGTAGGCATACCGATCGTATTGAAAAAGTCGAGTAGCAGAATGTCGGTGATCATAACTGCTAGGAACAGAAACATGATCTCGTCGAAATAAAACAGTTCGGGGTTAAAGATGCCTTTTCGTGCAACCTCCATCATTCCGCTCGAGAAAAACGCACCAAAGGCGATACCTACCGAGGCAACAATCATGATTGACCTAAACGAGATGGCCTTAGAACCTACAGCAGAGTTTAAGAAGTTCACCGCATCGTTACTAACGCCCACCACAAGGTCGGCAATGGCTAAGCCCGCAAGGGCAATGAGCACATACAAGAAAAAATCTTCCATAATTGGGAGCAAATATCGGCAAACCTAAGTACAAAAGGTTTTGCTAAGGTTTCAAAATGGTTAATAATGATCTGATTTATGCAATAAACAGACAGGGAATCTACTCTAAAAAAATCTGTTGGACTTTTAATTTTGTTTAACTTTTATATCTTTATTCAGAAACCAATCATTATTAAACAAAATTGCTGTTTTAGATTGATGAAATGTCAGCTAAATTCATAATTAAGTAAAACACCAATACAATTTTAACATTTTAGTTAAAAAAAATTATACAGAATACGAATGATTCAAAAATGCCCGAAATGTAGTTCCGAAACCTTTACTAAGGCGGGCATCATTGGTTCAAGACAGCGCTACAAATGTCGCTTTTGTAACTACCACTTTACGGTTTCTAAAGACGGTAAATCTACTGATATTCAGATCGTAAAACGCGCGCTTCAGCTCTATCTTGAGGGCATGAGTTATCGAGAGATTGAATCCGTTTTAGGCGTATCTCATGTAAGTGTGATGAATTGGGTTAAAAAGCACAATATTGTTCGCCCTTCTGACGAATCACATCAAGTAAGCCATCACTTAATGCCTCATTCAGAGGTTGTTAAGTTGATCGAAGATCGTAATTTTTTACACGATACCAATGTGCTTATCTCGCGCGTAAACGGACATTATATGGTGCTTACTTTTGGTGTTCCTCAAGGTCAGCTATAGATAGTTAACACGTCATTTTGTTTAAGTTATTTTCATTTTGTTAATTCAAAGACCTTAACAATTGACTTAACTAAGCTTAAACAAAATGAAATCATTAAAATGGTTTTCGCTACTTGCAGTCTTTACTTACTGCACAGGTGTCGGCTAAAGGTTTTCCGGCCAATATTTTAGGAATTTTTTATAAGAAGATGAACAAAGAAGGTGCTATTGCCGGAATGATAGTGGG
>CAZUBV010000166.1:0-3225 GCA_964618875.1 uncultured Flavobacteriaceae bacterium | reverse complement strand
TACTTTTAATTTAAGTGAAGATTTAAAATCTACTAAAGATCAGATACTTAAAGAAGAACTTTTCGAATCTGCTATAACGGTTTTTGACGCCGATAATAGATTGCCTGCACCGGTAGATAAGTCGTATGCCTACCTTTCCTTGAGCGGTGATTCGGCTGAGGATGACCCGTTTTTTTTGACCCTAAGCAGGTATGCTCATATCCGGTCATTACCACTGGAACAGATTTTAGAGCAGGTAAGCACCGGTACTGTAGATGCGGTTATTTTATCCCATACACCGAACACCGACACCCCCTGGAAAAATACGCGCTTTAACCGAAAAGCCCTCGAGGTGATGAAGGTGATTTCGGATACATCTATTCCGGTTATACTAGCCCATTTTGGTAGTCCGTATGCGCTTGCTGATCTCGACGACAGCTTAAAGTCTGTTGTTCTAGGTTATCAAAGCACCGTTGAGTCAAAGCGGGCAGCTGCACAGGTTATTTTTGGTGCGTTGGCAGCACGTGGAAGACTACCTGTTCGGGTAAATGATAGGTACGATCTTGGTGATGGTGTGCGGTATCCGGCTAAAAATATGCTTACCTACAGTGCTATTCCCGAACGAGTGGGTTTATCTTCAAGAAGGTTAGCGGCTGTAGATACATTGATACAGGAATTACTCTTAGAGGGTATGGCTCCCGGTGGTCAACTGTTAGTCGCACGCTCAGGAAAAGTTGTGTTCGAGCGCAATTTTGGGTATCTGAATCCTAAAAAAAAAGATTCGGTCAAATGGAATACCATCTATGATGTAGCTTCAATCACAAAAATAGCTGCAAGTCTTCCGCTTATTATGAGGGCTCAAGAGCGCGGTGAGATTGGTTTAGGTGATCGTTTTTCGGATTGGTTCAATCAGCTTAAGGGAACCGAAATCGGGGAAACTTCGCTTATATCTGCACTCTCGCACAATGGAAGATTACCCGCCTGGATTCCATTTTATAAAGAGACCTTAGATACCAATGGTAAGCCTATAGATAGCTTGTATTCGAATATCAATTCTGAGACTTTTTCAATACCTGTAAGCCGCTCATTGTATCTTAAAAAAGATTACCCTAAGGTTATGTTTGAGCGTATCGCTCGAGCAAAATTAGAATCAAAGAAGTATCGATACAGCGATTTACCTTACTATTTAATCTGGTGGTATTTCTCAGATCGGTATGGAGCTTTTGATCGTCAAATCGATCAGTTTTTATACCAACCTATGGGTTTAACTTACACTTCATTTAATCCTTATAAAGTATTTGATTTAGAGAATATTGCACCAACCGAAATAGATGATTATTTCCGGTATAATGAGCTTCAGGGATACGTGCATGACATGGGAGCTGCGATGCTTGGTGGTGTAGCTGGGCATGCAGGCTTATTTAGCAATGCCAATGATATGGCTAAGCTCATGCAACTATATCTGCAAGGTGGGGAGTACGGAAAGAAGCGCTACCTAAATTCAGAAACGATTCGCAGGTTTAATACCTGTTATTATTGTCATCAAGGAAATAGACGTGGAGTGGGATTTGATAAGCCCCAATTAGAAGGAGAGGGCTCAACTTGTGGATGTGTATCTTCAAAATCATTTGGTCACCTAGGGTTTACCGGGACCTATGTTTGGGCAGATCCGGAAGCTGAACTCGTTTATGTATTTCTCTCAAACAGAACCTATCCCGATATGGATAACAATTTATTGGGCAGTAGTAATATGAGAACCCGAATTCAAAAGGCAATCTACGATGCCAGGCTTGACTAATTCTAAGGTATCTTTGAGTAAAAGTGGCGTATGAAAATAGCGATTGTATGTTATCCCACCTTTGGTGGGAGTGGAGTAGTAGCCACTGAGCTCGGAATGGCCCTTGCCAGAGTAGGCCACGAGGTTCACTTTATTACCTACAGCCAGCCGGTTCGACTAGCATTACTCGAGAAAAATATTTACTATCACGAAGTAGATGTACCAGAGTATCCGCTCTTCAAACATCAGCCCTACGATCTAGCGCTCTCAAGCAAGTTAGTTGATACCATTAAAGCCTATGGAATCGAGGTGCTACATGTTCATTACGCGATTCCCCATGCCTATGCGGGGTATATGGCCAAGAAAATGCTTAAGGAAGAAGGTATTATCATACCAATGATTACCACCCTTCATGGAACCGATATTACCCTTGTCGGGAGTCATCCGTTTTATAAAACGGCTGTTACTTTTAGTATCAATAAATCGGATATCGTAACCTCAGTATCTCAAAATCTTAAAGAAACGACCTATCAGATGTTCGATGTCGATCGCGAGATCGAAGTGATTCCGAATTTCATTGATGCCGGAAAGTATGAAGAGCTACAAAAACAGCCATGTGACCGCACACTTATGGCGATGAAAGAGGAGTTTATTATTACCCACGTTAGTAACTTTAGATCGGTGAAACGGGTTGAAGATGTGGTGTTGATTTTTAATGAAATCGTGCAGAAACATCCGGCCGTGCTAATCATGGTAGGAGAAGGACCTGACCGAATTAAAGCTGAGCGCTTATCAAAGGAGCTCGGAATTTATCCAAAACTTAAATTTTTGGGCAATAGCGTTGAAATCGATCGAATCCTCTGCATGAGTGATTTATTCTTACTTCCATCGCAACAAGAGAGCTTTGGTCTTGCGGCACTTGAGGCTATGATTAACAAAACCCCAGTTATTTCATCTAACGCCGGAGGTCTTCCAGAAGTGAATTTACACGGCATTTCAGGATATGTGGCAGAGGTTGGGAATGTCAATGAAATGGCAGCACATGCCTTATACATTCTTGAAGATTCGGAGCGGCTAGCCACCTTTAAAGAGAATGCTAGAAAAACCGCTTTAACATTCGATTTGCCTAAGGTGTTACCGCTTTATGAAGCGGTTTACGAAAAAGCTTATCGTGCTAGGGTTCAAAATAGCGACTAATTTTTCTTTGTAAGCTCGCTGCTTAAATACCACTGTACAAAACGCTTAAGACCCTCATCGATGCTGGTGCGAGGTGCGTACCCGTAATCTTCGATAAGATCACTAACCTCTGCAAAGGTTTGACTTACATCACCGGGCTGCATGGGTAGCAATTCTTTCTTTGCTGTTTTGCCCAAATGCTTCTCTAGAGTAGCGATAAAGTCGCCTAGCTTTTCAGCTTTGTGATTGCCAATGTTGTAGATCTTGTATTTGTGTTTTGGCTCCTTTTCGAT
>CAZUBV010000165.1:0-3251 GCA_964618875.1 uncultured Flavobacteriaceae bacterium | reverse complement strand
AGGCTAACCGACGGACAAGGAAGACTGGTCGATTTTAAAAATACCATTATTGTAATGACCAGTAATCTGGGTAGTGAACTTTGGAACGCTATCGATTCAGACGGCTATAATGAAAAGGAGCTCATTCAAATTGAAGAACAAATTCTGCAACTTCTTAAAAAGCACTTGCGCCCAGAGTTTATTAACCGAATCGATGAGATTGTCACTTTTAGGCCTCTAAACCTGCAAGCTATAAGCACAATTGTGCGCATCCAACTACAGCGGGTTATTGAACAGCTAAAAAGTAAAGAAATCACTCTTGAAGCTACCGATGCCGCAATAAGCACTCTTGCTCGTTTAGGTTGGGATCCGGATTTTGGAGCTCGCCCATTGAAGCGTTTGATTCAGAAAAAAGTAATCAATGCGCTTTCTACCGAGCTACTCTCGGGAGCAATCACTGAAGGAGATGCGGTAATTATTGACGCTTTCGATGAAAATGTAATTATCAGGAAGATAAATACCAACTAGTATTTTGTACATTCGTTACCCGTTTATTTTAGGGTAAGTAATGACTAAGGCAGAGAAAACAAAAATCTATATCATAGAAACTTCGGCCGTGCTGTTTTTAAAGCACGGCTTTGAAGCTACTAGCCTCAGTATGTTAACAAAAGCCACTGGCCTAACCAAAGGGGCGATTTATGGAAACTTTAAAGATAAAAATGACTTAGGACTACAAGTATTTTTATATAGTTTCAAAATCTTATATAGCAATTTAGAAGATTGCTTACGTGGTGAAAGTTCAGCTGAGCATGCTATTCGCCGATTTTTAAACTTTTACAAGAACTATTTTGATTTTATCATCAAATATGGATCTTGTCCGCTCGTAAGTTTCGGAATTCAAACAAACTCGGATTCTATCGCTATAAAAAAGGCAGTAACTAACGCCATAATAGAAGTTGAGTCATTGCTTTCTGGAGTGCTTGCTAGAGGAATTGATGGTGGGGAATTTTATCTCAGTATTCCCCCAAACGTGTTTGCAAAACAGTTGTTTGCGCTAATACAAGGAGGAGTGACTCAAAGTTTGATTACCGAAGACCCTAAATACATTAAAAATACAGCAACCTACTTAGATCACTTATTTCAAACCTCAGTAAGACGTAACTAAATGTCAGTTAAAGGTCAAAACGCTATATCTATACGGAATAAACGCGCGAGATTCGATTATGAGGTTATCGAGACTTTCGAGGCAGGTTTAGTTTTGGGTGGAACGGAAATAAAATCAATTCGTCAAAGTAAGGCGAGGATTACCGAAAGTTTCTGTGAGTTTAATCCCAAAGGTGAATTGTTTATTGTTAATATGCATATTGACCCGTATTCACATGGAAGTTTCTACAATCATAAGCCAACCGCAGAACGCAAGTTGCTCTTAAGTAAGGTAGAGCTCAGAAAATTGTACAAGGAAGTCACTAAAGATGGTCTTACTATTGTACCTCTTAAATTGTATCTCAATCAAAAAGGCTGGGCAAAACTTCAAATAGCGCTCGCTAAGGGTAAGAAAAATTATGATAAGCGCGAAGTCATTAAGGATCGCGAAAACAAAAGGACATTAGATCGTATCAAAAAGATCCGATCATAAGGAATAGGTTATTTGAGGCCCTGTGTTTCTTTGAGAAGCGGAACGAACTGAAAATCTCCGTGTGCCGTTCGATGAAACTCTCTACTCCCCTTTCTCTCAATAACGAGCATAGTTTGTTGTTTCTCTCCAAGAGGAATAACTAGTAGCCCACCAATTTTTAATTGCTTTAGTAAGTCTTTTGGAATCTCTGGAGCTCCTGCTGTTACAATAATTCGATCATAAGGGGCAGACTCTGAGAACCCTTTATACCCATCTCCATAAATCAGACGTTTCGGCCCAGGCGGATGCAGCACAAAAAAGTCATCTGCCTTCCTATACAATTCGAGCTGCCTTTCAATACTGTACACTTCGGCCTTTAGCTCTACTAAGATAGCTGTTTGATAACCACTTCCGGTTCCGATCTCTAGGACCTTCATATTCGGCTTTAACTGTAGTAATTGCGTTTGAAAGGCTACGGTATAGGGATGAGATATCGTTTGTTCTGCCCCAATTGGAAAGGCCTTATCCTCGTAGGCATGCGACTCTAATGTAGGATCTAAAAACAAATGCCTTGGAATTTTCTCAAACGCAGTAAGAACTTCCTTGTCAGATATACCTCGTTTAGCCAAGTAGGAAACCATTTCTCGACGCTGTCCTTGATGTCTGGGTAAATCCTTTCTCAATGCGGGTACTTTTGGGCGAAAATACAACGTCTTAATGTTTATTTTTGATGAAATTTTATCCATGATACGAATTGGAGTTGTTGGTGCGGGACACTTAGGAAAAATTCATTTAAAACTACTTGCGACCAATCCAAATTTCGAGCTAGTTGGTTTCAGTGACACCGATCGTGAATCCGCCATCAAATTGGCAGAAGAAAACGGCTATCAATTTTTTCAAGAACCCGTAATGTTGTTTAAGGAGGTTGATGCTGTTTGTATCGTTACTCCTACCCCTACGCACTACGCGATCGCAAAAACGGCATTAGAGAACGGCCTACACCTACTTATCGAAAAGCCGATCACTACGACTCTTGAAGATGCAACAGCACTGGTAGGTTTAGCAGCAAAAAATAATTGTATTGGGGTTGTCGGACACGTAGAACGATTTAACCCGGCATTCACTTCGGCTAAACCCTTTGTCAAGAATCCAAAATTCATTGAAATTCACCGCTTAGCGGAGTTTAATCCACGAGGAAACGACGTCTCTGTAGTATTAGACTTAATGATCCATGATATTGATATTCTTCTGCAATTAGTACAAAGCCCTATTGCTTCTATTCAGGCCAATGGTGCTTCCGTGGTAAGCAAAACTCCAGATATAGCGAGTGCTCGTATTGCTTTTGAAGATGGGTGCGTGGCTAATTTAACTGCTAGTAGAATTTCATTAAAGAATATGAGGCGAACGCGAATATTTCAACAAGATGCGTACATCACTCTTGATTTTCTGGCAAAAAAAACCGAGGTAGTTCGAATTAAAGATGCCCCAGAAAATCCTGAACCTTTCGATATGATTCTTCAGACATCAGAAGGCCTTCAAAAGCAAATCTATTTTGAAACGCCAAAAGCTATAGAAGTTAATGCAATAGCCGAAGAGCATAATGATTTTGCTAAAGCGATTAAAGAGAATACCTATCCAACAGTTAGTTTGGCTCACG
>CAZUBV010000164.1:0-3257 GCA_964618875.1 uncultured Flavobacteriaceae bacterium | reverse complement strand
TAGTTGATTTTCCAGATTTAGTTACTGCAACTAATCCTGCGAACAACGTAATCAACTCGAGCATTGAAGTACAACAAGGAAACGGAAGTTTTGTTCCTGATTTCAAAGAGGTCAATGTTTATGTTCAAGTGTTCAACGATCAAGATTTGATCGAACCTTTATTAACTCCAGATGGTGTTGATTTAGGAGAGCAGTATTGGACAACATTCGATGCGAGCCAGTTTGCTATCGCAAGCAACGGCTTACCTCGTACGGATATTAGCTTGGTAGTTCAAGATGTATTAGATCTTTATGCCGCCTCTGGAACAACTCCAGGAGTTCCGAGTTTTATGGCAATCCGCTTTGAAATCGTTATGAACGATGGACGTACTTTCTCAGCTGATGACGTTGGGGTAACCATTTCTGGTGGTATCTACTTCAATTCACCATTTTTCTTTAAAGTTATCTTCCTTCCTATCTAATAGGTTTTGATAATATAAATAAATAAAAAGGGGGCCGCGGCCCCCTTTTTATTTTTACAATTGGTTTTGTCTCAATGATTTTTTTTGTAAATTTGGGTTTATTAAACTTTAAATTTATAGTTATTATGAAAAAAAATTATTTTTTTGCTGCGCTTTTCGCATTCGCGTTGACTAGTGTATCTGCACAGTTCGCTGATGATATGGAAAGCTACACGCCAGGACAAACCGTTTATGGTGACTGGTGGACTGACTGGGGATGTGGTGGTACTTGTGCTGGTTTAGCCTCTGACGCCTATGCTCAAAGTGGATCTGTTTCTTTCTTTGTTGATGGTTCTGGTATGGATCCAGTTCTTGATTTTAGTAATAAAATCTTTGGAACTTGGTTCTACACTTCTTACATGTACATTCCATCAGGAAAAGAAGGTTACATGAACGTTCAAGGTACTGTGCCAATTGGTGGCGGTGAATGGGCAATCGGAAACATTTTCTTTAACCAAGACACGACTGCTCCTGGAGAAGGTTTAATTGACAATAGTGCATTAGGTGCTGTTTCATTTACTTTCCCTCACGACCAGTGGTTTGAGTTTTCACTAAACGTAGATATTTCTGCAGGTATGTCATTATCAACTATTCAAATTGTTGTTGATGGTGTAGAAGTAATTCCTGCTGGAACTGCATTTACTGACTCAGCTGGAACCGTTCCTACTAGCTTAGGTGGTTTGAACTACTACTCTATCAGTGGAAATAACGAATACTACTTAGACGATATCGTATTCTCTGACTCTAACGTAGGAACTCAAGACTTCGCTACAAAAGGATTCCAAGCGTATCCAAATCCAGTAAACAACGTATTGAATCTACAAGCTAACGAGGCTATCAGCAACGTAGCAATTTTCAACGTTCTTGGACAAGAAGTTTACAGTGCTAAAATTAACGCCATGACTTCTCAAGTAGATATGTCACAAATGGCTAGCGGTGCTTACTTTGTAAAAGTGAATATCGGTGGTACAGAAGGTACTGTAAAAGTTATCAAGTAATTTGATTTACTTTTAATATTAAAGAGGCTGTCTGACGACAGCCTCTTTTTTTTATTCTAATTTTGGGCTATAATTCGAAATATGAAAAAAGACGATTTTATTTTTGGCTATTACCCTGTTCTCGAAGCATTAGAGGCTGGGGCCACACTCGATAAGATATTTATTCATCAAGGTAGCGAAGCACATCGCTTTGAGTCAATAATTAAAATTGCCGCAGAGCGAGATATCCCAGTGAATCTCGTGCCTCTGGTAAAACTCGACAAACTCACCCGCTCGAATCACCAAGGGATTGTGGCATACCTCTCCCCTATTAGTTTTGTCTCTTTAGAAGCGCTTATTTCGGCCCAAGAAGAAAAAGAAAATCCTGGTCTTTTTATTGTCTTAGATCAACTCACGGATGCGCGTAATTTTGGCGGTATCATAAGGACTGCGGAATGTACAGGTGCCAGTGGAATAATTATCCAAAAAACTGGTGGCGCTCCTGTAAACGCTGATACAGTAAAAACTTCAGCAGGTGCTGTGTTCAACGTCCCAATATGTAAAGTCGATCACATCAAAGACGCAATATTTTACCTTCAAGGATCGGGGTACAAAGTATTTGGGGCCAGTGAAAAAGCCACCGAAAACTATTTTAATTCTGATTTTAAAGCTCCTGTAGCCATCGTTATGGGGTCCGAGGATAAAGGAATTAGTAAATCAGTGTTGGGCTTGTTAGACGGTCTTATTTCGATACCTATGCTTGGTAAAACAAAGTCGCTGAATGTATCTGTGGCTGCTGGAGCTATTTTATTCGAAGTTTTACGACAGAGAACATTTTAGTTTTTTTTATTACTACGATAAGTGTAACTCACTTTTATCCCTGCATTCCCGCTAATTTTTGAATCATCTTGAGGCATTGATTCCCGCTTGTCAGGGCTTTTTAAATCCATGGCCTTAGCGCCTTGAGGATCTTGAGTTAAATTATTATCATTGTCAAGCAATTCTGGATTAAACTGGCCTCGCTCATCAAATTGTCTCATAAAGGCATCTTGATTGGGATCAAAGTCTTCATTTTGCCAAATATAAGTGTCGTATAAATGACTTTCTTGTTTGCGATAATACAAAGCCAGTAATAAACCTATAATAAATCCGGCACTATGCCCCTCCCACGATATTTTTGGATCAAGTGGGAATAAATACCAAAACAACCCCCCATAAAGAAAGACTACCGTTAACGCTACCGCAACCAGTGGATAAATACGCGACTGGATTCCTTTAAAAAAAATAAAAGCCACCAGCATATAAATTAATCCGCTGGCTCCAATATGCCATGAAGGCCTTCCGATGATCCATGTTGTCAGCCCAGTTAGAATTAAGCCAATCAAAAAAACACGTAGGGCAATGGGCTTGTAAAAATAAAATAGTGCCGCCAGTAAAAACAGCATGGGCAGAGAATTATTACTCAAATGACTCAAACCAGAATGAATCCATGGCCCGGTGAATATTCCCCATAATCCTTCAACTCTTCCTGGAAAAATACCAAAATTCTTAAAACGGATTCCAAATCGTATTTCTACCCAAAATACCACCCACATGCTCAAGACAAAAGCAATGGGAACTATCAGAACCGACCAGTTAAAGGGAATGTTTTTTTTTAGCCGCATACTTAGCGCAAACAAATAATGAGCCTTAATCAAAATTATGTCAATTTTTCAGCAATCCTTGGTGAATATTGTATTTTTAAGGTATGAATATACCTTTGGCAGAACGAATGCGTCCG
>CAZUBV010000163.1:0-3258 GCA_964618875.1 uncultured Flavobacteriaceae bacterium | reverse complement strand
TCAGTTGATCCTACACACGGTTTTCTACCGATAGCCGAACCACTAGCCTCGTTGCCTTCACACTATAAAGAATTACAATCGTTAATCGACCAAATGCCAATTGTTAAGACTGATGGGAGCCCTGGGCTTTTGGCAACTGATGGTGCTTTTGAGTCGGCGGCAAGGAGCCTTCCTAATTTTGTGAAAGAGATAGGAACAGAGACTGATCCGTTTGTTTTAGCTGCCCTTTTCAGAGCCTATGGCTTTGTTACTTCGGCTTATACACTTGCACCTGCGCATCATACTTTTTTAAAAACGGGTAAGTATGGTAAGGCTCATGCCGTACTTCCGGCGAATATTGCTCAGCCATTTGTGGCGGTTTCCGATAAGCTAGAAGTGTATCCTTGGATTGATTACCATTATGCGTATTCACTCGGAAACTATCAGAAGATTGACAAATCAGGGGGGCTTGAATGGACCAATTTAGCGATGGCAGCGAAGTTTTCCGGAATGGATGATGAACGTGGGTTTATTATGCTTCATGTCGATATTAACCAGTTTTCGCCGGATATGATTCGTGCTGTATTTGCTATTGCAGAAGCCGAAGATCAGTGTGAGTACGTGTCGGATTCGGTAAAACTACTTGCCGATACGCTTGGCAATATGAATCAGCGCAGAAAACTCATGTGGGAAGCTTCTCGTTGGAAGCATTACAATGATTTCAGGGTATTTATTATGGGAGTGAAGGGTAATGATGACATTTTTCCGAATGGACTCCTCTACGAGGGAGTTTGGGATGAGCCGCATGCCTATCGAGGTCAAACAGGTGCCCAAGACAATATTATTCCTACTGCCGATATTGCAAGTGGTGTGATACATTACTATCCCCAAAATCAACTAACCGAGTACTTGATGGACCTGCGTCAGTACCGTCCTAAATGTATTCAAGAGTTCTTCAAGGTGCTTGCAAAGCAAATGTCCGAACGTCCGCTAGCGGCCCGTTTGATCGAGGCAGATGATCAAGTCGGAATGCAAGAGCTGATGCGGGTTTACGAAGAGATTTATCTTTTCAGAAACGGACACTGGCAGTTTGTACAGAAGTATATTATGCAAAACACAGCCTACCCAAAGGCGACTGGCGGAACCCCAATAACCTCATGGATTCCAAATCAAATCAAAGCTGTACTCAGTGCAATGAAAGACCTTTCTGACGCAATGAGAGATACAGATACTTTTTCGAAAGCAGCGTGGCAGCAGACCTACGACAAGAAGGTGCAGCTTCTAAACAGACAACTTGAGATTGTTGCAGTAGAGGCATTCGATCCAGAATCTGTGTTCAAACTCAATCTCGAATTAGGATACCAAGACTTTTAGTGTTCTACCACTTATAGAACCTAGTGCGGCAACTAGCCCTCCGACTACAGCAGTCACCAATAACAATAGAGGTAGACTTCCGTTAAGCGGAAGCAGTACTGCAATTTTCTGAGCGAGAATAAAATCATTCGCTGCAGCTATCAAATAGGCCTGTGCCGCCCAAAATAATCCTATAACTAGAAAGGGAGCAAAAAATACCCAACCACCTTTTAGCCGAATGATAAAGCTGCTAATTGCTGTGGCAAGCACAACGCCCCACCAGGGAGTGAAGAGCTGAAGAAGTAATGCGAGTGCGATGCTGAGTATGCTGTGAATAAGAATGCGCTTCATGGTGCGGGAGTGAATTCTGTGGTGAAACTTAGTTGTGATTGCGGCTGCTTGTTAGCCATAAAGAGTAGTTCGTAGTACTGGCCTGCTCCCCAAGTATCAATCATGGAGTCGTAGTAGCGAGAACCGGGGTTTCCGGATTGTCCGCCAGGATACACCCCAAGGGCTTTAGTTTGGTCTCCTAATTCGACGATCATTCGCCATGATGGGCCATGATTTTTACTCGTGGCATTGACGATACTTCGGTTTCCGCCTATGGGAATGTCAAACCTAGAAAATGCGGGTAGGGCTTGCAGAAGGTGGCCTGCGTAAGTGCCTTTGTAAGTAGCCCAATCTAGCGATTTTCCGTCTTTTACCCACTGATCGAGTTGGTTAGTAGCCTCCTTCAAGGCAAGGCGTGCTAGCTCGGCAGCAGACTCGATTTCGGCAGTAGATTGACGGTCAAAAAACACATGGGTGGGATCGCTTTTGGTAAGCGCAATAGTTTGATAGTTATCCGGTAGGTGAAGGGCTAGATCAGCGTCTTTTAATTCGTCCCAAACCAGCGAGTAATAATTATTGTAGAGAGCCTCAAATACCGAAGCTCCAAGCGATTCAGTATGATTGTAGTAGTCCCAAGACTTTAGGGTGTTTAAATATCCCTGTGCTGTGCCCGTGAGTGCAGGTCCAGATTCGATCAGCTGAATTAACACCGGCAGCGCTTCTGCAGCTTTGAGGTTATAGTTGTTATTGTGTAAGTCTTTGAAGTCTTGAACTGAGAATTTTTCTTTTGAGCGGAAGAAGTCATTGATTACCCGGTTTCGATAGGTCTCATACTTAGAGTCGTAGACGTAATATGGGTAATTTTGATCGGTTGGGTGCTGGTTCGCTGAGCTCACAAATCCGCGGATAGGGTTCAGTACATGAGCATTGTGCTCTTGTGGTATAAAGCCCTGCCACTCATGAGCGGGATTAGATCCATCGAGTATGAATTTACCTTGTTCATCGTATTTATTGGCCAGTTTTCCCTGAATCCAAAGGGCGATATCGTTGTCTTTCGAAGCAAAAATGAAGTTTTGAGCGGGAGCAGTGTAAGTAGATATAGCCGCGAGATAGTCGTCGTAATTCTTAGCCCTATTTAGATTCAAAAAGGTATTTTGATTGGTGTTCGGAAGGTGTCCGGTCCATTTCATTGCGAGGTGTTCGCGTCCGTTTCCTTTAAAGGTCTCGTCATAAGTGATTGGACCGTAATGGGTATAGTATACCGTATCTAAAACGGGTTCGGCATTTTTAACATAAATGGTTTCTACCACTGCCCGCGTGTCACGCCACTGATCTCCGTAACGGTACCGTTTCTTGGTGTCGTCTTCAAATTCTATTCGGTACCAATCTTTTACATCTCTGGTGGCATTGGTTACTCCCCAAGCGATATGCTCGTTAAAACCAATAATGACGCCCAAAGCACCCGGAAGGGTAGCCCCCATTACATTGTGATCTGGGGTTGAGAGCTGCATTACATACCAAATAGAAGGCAGATTTAGTCCGAGGTGAGGGTCGTTTGCTAAGAGTGGATTTCCAGTCTCAGAGCGCTCAGCGCTC
>CAZUBV010000162.1:0-3264 GCA_964618875.1 uncultured Flavobacteriaceae bacterium | reverse complement strand
GTAATAATTCTCTGCCCATGCTGTTTTTACTGGCGGCACTATTTTATTTTTACAAACCAATTGCCCTACGTGTTTTTTTGATTGGTTTAATTCTCACAGGGTTGACCACTTGGATCATCGGAAGACCTTCGTGGCATATTGGCGCGAGTGGATTAATTTATATGCTCCTGGCCTTTATTTTTTTTAAAGGAATTCAATCGCGTATTTATCCGCTTGTTGCGGTCGCTTTAACCGTAGTATTTCTTTATGGGGGATTATTTTGGTACTTATTCCCACTCGACCCCAAAATATCTTGGGAAGGGCATAGTGCGGGTTTTATTATCGGTTTATTGTTAGCCTTATATTATCGCAAACAAGAGAGTCATTTATACGAAACATATATATGGCAAAGTGAGGACTTTGATCCCAATCAAGATGCCTTTATGAGACAATTTGATGAGCAAGGCCAGTTCAATCCGGAGGTTCAGGATGATGAAAATCAATTAACTCAAGAGGCTTGTGGCGTTAAAGCCGCTGACATTAAAAACCGTGCCGATCGGGAATCAATAACTGAAGATGATTCCAAAATTGGCGATAATGCCGGGATAAAGGTGCGCTACACTTATCGAAGCAGTAAGCAGAACTAGAATGTTCTCTGTCGTAAAACTTCGAATAAAATGGCTCCGGCGGCAACAGATACATTCAATGATTTTGTTTTGCCCACCATAGGTATCGAAATAAGGCCGTCTAACAAGCCTAATACTGACTTATTAATGCCTTTCCCCTCTGAACCCAATACGATGGCTACAGGGGCTTTATAATCAGAATTAAAATAGTTTTCGGTGGCTTTTTCACTGGCCCCAAATACTTTGTACCCCGATCCTTGAAGGTAAAAAATTGCGTCTTTGACGTGATCGACTTTACATATTGGGACGTTAAACACGGCACCTGCTGAAGTTTTTACGGTATCAGCGTTTACAGGAGCACCACCGGTTTTTTGAATAATTATTCCGCTTACACCAGTACATTCTGCAGTTCTTATGATTCCCCCAAAATTACGCGCATCGGTGAGTTGGTCTAAAACAATAAAGAGCCCAGGACTTTCTTTTTCTTCTTGGGCCGAAATAAGTTCTTCTAGAGTAACAAAACTAATGGGGGAGAGGTAGGCAACAATCCCTTGGTGATTAGAACGGGTGAGTTTATCGAGTTTTACAAGCGGTACAAGATTCACGGGGATATCTCGCTCTGCCGCAATTTTGATTATTGACTCAAAGCGATGGGAGTCGCTTCCTTGTTGAATAAATATCTTATCGAGTGTGGCCCCTGCTTCTAGGGCTTCGAGAACGGGGTAATAGCCAAAAATAAAATCGTCTTTTTTCATATTTCGAATTATCTCCCAAAATTAGAACAAAAAAAAGAGGCTGTCGTTAGACAGCCTCTTTTAAATCAAAAGTAAATCAAATTACTTGATAACTTTTACAGTACCTTCTGTACCACCGATGTTTACTTTTACAAAGTAAGCACCACTTGCCATTTGAGACATATCAACTTGAGATGTCATAGCATTGATGTTAGCACGGTATACTTCTTGTCCAAGAACATTGAAAATAGCAACGTTGCTGATCGCTTCGTTAGCCTGAAGATTCAATACATTGTTCACTGGGTTTGGATACGCTTGGAATCCTGTAGCAGCGAAGTCTTGAGTTCCAACGTTTGTGTCAGAGAATACGATGTCGTCTAGGTAGTATTCGTTGTTTCCACTAATAGAGTAGTAGTTCAAACCACCTAAGCTTGTAGGAACAGTTCCAGCTGAGTCAGTAAATGCAGTTCCAGCAGGAATAACTTCAACACCATCAACAACAATTTGAATCGTTGCTAACGACATACCTGCAGAAATGTCTACGTTAATTGAAAACTCAAACCACTGGTCGTGAGGGAAAGAAAATGAAACAGCACCTAATGCACTGTTGTCAATTAGACCTTCTCCAGGAGCAGTTGTGTCTTGGTTAAAGAAAATGTTTCCGATTGCCCACTCACCGCCACCAATTGGCACAGTACCTTGAACATTCATGTAACCTTCTTTTCCTGAAGGGATGTACATGTAAGAAGTGTAGAACCAAGTTCCGAAGATTTTGTTACCGAAATCAAGAACTGGGTCCATTCCTGAACCATCAACAAAGAAAGAAACAGATCCACTTTGAGCGTAGGCGTCAGATGCTAAACCAGCACAAGTACCACCACAACCCCAGTCAGTCCACCAGTTTTCGTAAACGGTTTGGCCTGGTGTGTAGCTTTCCATATCATCAGCGAACTGTGCAGATACACTAGTCAACGCGAATGCGAAAAGCGCAGCAAAAAAATAATTTTTTTTCATAATAACTATAAATTTAAAGTTTAATAAAGTCAAATTTACAAAAAAATATTTTAGAAAAAAGCCAAATTAGCAAAAAGAAAGGGGGCGAATGGCCCCCTTTTTAGTTAAGATTTTTTCTTTTTTTAGTTTAAATCGGTAAGAAAATAACTTTAAAGAAAAATGGCGAATTGAAATAAATTCCACCTGAAATGGTAACACCGACATCATCAGCAGAGAATGTACGACCATCGTTCATAACGATTTCGAAACGAATTGCCATGAAGCTAGGAACTCCTGGGGTTGTTCCGGATGCTGTGTACAAATCCAGTACATCTTGAACCACGAGGCTAATATCTGAGCGTGGTAAACCATTACTTGCGATTTCGAACTGGCTGGCATCAAAGGTCGTCCAGTATTGTTCTCCTAGGTCAACACCGTCTGGTGTTAACAAGGGTTCGATCAGATCTTGATCGTTGAATACTTGAACATAGACGTTTACCTCTTTGAAATCAGGCACAAAACTTCCGTCACCTTGTTGAACTTCAATACTCGAATTGATTACGTTGTTTGCTGGATTAGTTGCCGTAACTAAATCCGGGAAATCAACTAAGGTTCTCAATACAGCTCCTGACTCTGTATCTACAGAATCGAGAACTTGATTGATCAGTGCGTCGGATTCACTACAAGCCGTAAAGCTTAGTGTGACTCCTAAAATGAATATTTTAAAAATATTTTTCATACTTATCGATTTTTTAGTTAGCAACTGGGAATCCAGGTGATGGAGGATTAGTATCCCAGAATACTTGTACATCAACACCTGGTTTTTGTACAATATTACTGTTTACGTTAGCTTCGTTTGCAGGATAGAAGAAAGAACGTACAAAGGCTCCTGGATTAGGATCAATGTTTAATTGTAATTTCTTTGGATATCC
>CAZUBV010000161.1:0-3291 GCA_964618875.1 uncultured Flavobacteriaceae bacterium | reverse complement strand
AGCCTGTTTTTACTAGATTATCAGCGCCAGAACTTTGGAGATGCACAGCTACTACCAAACAGTGATCCTGGATTCAACGCACAAAACGTAAGCCAATCTAAAACGTATAGCACGGTAGAAGATTACCGAATGGGCTTTGAATTAGATCTTGGCCGTTACTTATATCGTTTGGGTTATGCCATAAAAACTGCACCTTACATAAATAGCGACTTAGGAAAGCAAAACCTATTAAGTACCGGAATAGGCATTAGTTACGGACCAAGCACGCTCGATATCGGACTCACCTACCAAACCTCAAATGATAGAGTTTATTTCTTTGATCAGTTATTACCTAACGCTGCAGAGATCAAAAACCGAAGATTAAGTGCGGTTGTCACCTATACTTTCTCCCTTTAAGTAGGTAAATGCCTATCTTTGCGGCCATAATTTGATGTACCGATGAACGAAGAATCGACCGATCAAGACCACTTCAGCACTTCTGCACAAACTCCACTAAAATCGGATGCTTTTTTGTTATCTGATGAGGATAAAATAGAAAAAATTCAACATCATGTTGCGGCCATATTGGATACCCTTGGTATGGATCTCACCGATGATAGTTTAAGAGGAACCCCAAAAAGAGTAGCTAAAGCCTACGTACGTGAGCTTTTTGCTGGTCTAAATCCTAAATTCCGACCAAGCGCTTCTACTTTTGAGAATAAATACCAGTATGGAGAAATGCTCGTTGAAAAGAATATAACCTTATATTCTACCTGTGAGCACCATCTACTACCGATAGTTGGTAAGGCTCACATCGGCTATATTTCGAATGGTAATGTGGTTGGTCTTTCAAAAATGAATCGAATTGTAGATTATTATGCGAAGCGTCCACAGGTTCAAGAACGCCTTACGCTGCAAGTTGTTCAAGAATTGCAGCACATATTGAAAACCGAAAATGTGGCATGCATCATTGATGCAAAACACCTTTGTGTTAACTCAAGAGGAATTCGTGATGTAGCTTGCAGCACAGTGACTGCTGAATATGGAGGGATTTTCAAATCTGATGAATCATTGCGTAAAGAGTTTCTATCGTACATTCAGCTAGAAACCGAGTTCTAGAGTCATGCAGCAATTATACAAGCAACAATCTCTTAAAGTATTTAATTCACTTAGTCGGACTAAAGAAACTTTTATTCCGATAAAAGAAGGGTATATAGGACTATATGTCTGTGGTCCCACCGTATATAGCAATGTTCATTTAGGGAACTGCCGAACATTCATGTCTTTCGACACGATTTATCGCTATTTACTTCATCTCGGATATAAAGTGCGTTATGTGCGAAATATCACTGATGCCGGGCACCTAGAGAACGATGCGGATGAGGGCGAAGATAAAATAGCAAAGAAGGCTAAACTAGAGCAAATTGAACCCATGGAAGTGGTTCAAAAATACACCGTTGATTTTCATCGAACATTAGAACAATTCAACCTTCTTCCACCTTCGATCGAACCAACAGCAACGGGTCACATTATCGAACAGATCGAAATCATTAAAGAAATCATCGAAAAAGGCTTTGCATATGTAGTTGATGGATCGGTATATTTTGACGTTCAATATTTTAACATCCAAAATAACTACGGGAAACTCAGCGGAAGATCGGTAGAAGACATGATCGCTAACACCCGAGAATTACAAGGACAGAGCGAGAAGAAAAACCCACAAGATTTTGCACTTTGGAAGAAAGCCGAAGCTAAGCATATTATGCGTTGGCCTTCGCCTTGGGGGGATGGATTCCCAGGCTGGCATATCGAGTGTACCGCAATGAGTACAAAATATTTAGGAGAACAATTTGACATTCATGGAGGTGGCATGGACCTTAAGTTTCCGCATCATGAGTGTGAAATCGCTCAAGCCGAAGCGAAAAGTGGGGTTTCACCAGTGAATTACTGGTTGCACGCTAATATGCTCACGCTTAACGGAAAGAAAATGTCAAAGTCCACCGAAAACAATATCTATCCAAACGAGCTGTTTAGTGGACAAAATAAGCTGTTTTCAAGACCATTCTCGGCTGCAGTAGTTCGATTTTTCATGCTACAAGCACACTATACTAGCGTCCTAGACCTAAGTGAAGAGGCTCTTGAAGCAGCAGAAAAAGGCTATGTGCGCCTGCTCGAGGCTATTAGCAGTTTAGCTACGCTAGAAGCAAATGATTCAATAAGTGACGATAGTGAACTTCATCAATGGAAACAGCGTTGTTACGATGCGATGAACGATGATTTCAACACTCCTATCCTTATCGCACAATTATTCGAAGGAGTAAAAATCATTAATCTTCTTAAAGATCAAAAAAGAGCTATAAGCCCTAGCGACCTTGAACTATTAGGAAGCACCATGAACACCTTCTTTTTTGATATTCTCGGTCTTTTTGATGAACAACAAAGTAATACGAAGCAACTAGATCAACTCAAAGGATTGGTAGAATTACTCATCAAGGAGCGGAATAAGGCTCGAGCTGAAAGAGATTTCGCTCGATCTGATGAAATCAGAGATGCCATAATAGCGCTTGGCATTCAACTAAAAGATACGAAAGACGGAACGACATTTAGCCTGTCATGAAACAACTTGTTATTCTGCCTTTTATAGTTATCGTTCGATTATACCAAGCACTTATTTCTCCACTTACTCCCGCGAGCTGCAGATTTACTCCGACCTGCTCGAGCTATACGATTGAAGCACTTCAAAAACATGGTCTTTTTAAAGGGGGATGGCTTGCTGTAAAGCGAATTTCTAGCTGTCATCCATGGGGAAAAAGCGGCTATGATCCCGTTCCTTAAGATGGATATTTGGGCTATATTCGCTTGAAACAATCCTTACTATGACCTTACTCGGAATCGTCTGGAACCCAGAAGACACCCTATTTAATTTAGGACCACTACAAATCAAATACTACAACTCCTTGTGGATTGCTGCATTTAT
Source organism: uncultured Flavobacteriaceae bacterium (assembly GCA_964618875.1). GTDB lineage: Bacteria > Bacteroidota > Bacteroidia > Flavobacteriales > Flavobacteriaceae > UBA3478. The sequence continues at coordinate 335 of CAZUBV010000161.1, read as the reverse complement.
AGTCGGATGGCAGTTAATGAAGCGAATCTTCACAACTGAGGGCAAACCCATCGATAAACTCGATAGTTTATTTGTGTATTCAGTAGTTTCAATCATGTTAGGGGCGCGACTCGGCCATGTTTTCTTTTACGATTGGGCGTACTATCAACATCATTTAATTGAAATTCTTTTGCCGATTCGTGAGCAAAGAAATGCGAGTCTTTTTGGACTGATAAACGGATATACATTCACCGGATTTACCGGACTTGCAAGTCACGGAGCAGCTATAGCGGCTATAATCGGTCTTTATTTATACAGCAAGAAATTCAAAGAGATCGGTTTTTTATGGCTCGTGG
>CAZUBV010000160.1:0-3329 GCA_964618875.1 uncultured Flavobacteriaceae bacterium | reverse complement strand
GTTCTCGAACCAACGTTCTCGTTTAACGGCCTGTTTTCCTTCAAAAATTAGACGCTCGAGATACTGAAACTTCAGTGAACCCGAAAAAATAGATCCGTTTAATTCAGGATACTTATCTGAATTTACATACAGCATTCCAGAAGGAGCTATCGAAGGAATCCAATAATACAAGGGCTGTTCCATGCCCTCTAAAGATGTCTTTTCTGTAAAGGAAGATCCGTCATAATTAATGCCATAACTGATTACTGGCCATCCATAATTATTGCCTTTTTGAGCCGCGTTGATTTCATCTCCTCCTTGTGGTCCGTGTTCATGAACCCAAATTTCATCAAATTCGGGATGGTATATCATGCCTTGTGGGTTGCGGTGGCCGTAGCTCCAGATCGCCTGTTTTGCTCCATCTACTCCGACAAATGGATTGTCACTTGGAATGCTTCCGTCCTTGTTTATACGATAAATTTTACCTCCATCACGTTTGATGCTTTGCGGATTTTCATCGCGATTTCCTCGATCTCCGATTGAAAAGTATAAGTAACCTTCCTTGTCAAACACAATTCGTGAACCGAAATGAAATCCTTTTTCTGAGTCTTCTGTTCCTCTATATAATACCTGAAATTGCTCGAGGCTATTCTCAACTAATTGCGCTTTTGCGATTGTAGTGGTCCCGGATCCAGCGGTCTCACCCTCACTTGAATAACTCAAATAAATCCAGGGCTGATTCTCATAATCTGGATCTAGTGTAATATCTAGTAATCCTCCTTGTACTTGTTGCCAAATGGATGGAAGCCCGCTGATTAACTGCCGCGCTCCATCTTTTGTGATTAGGATAAGTTTTCCAACTTTTTCCGTTATTAACATGCCGCGATCAGTAAAAGCAATTCCCCACGGAATGTCCAAGCCTTCCACTACAGTCTCCAGTTCATACAAATCGCCCCCCTCGCTTATCTTACTCAGGGTTTGTGCGCCACTGGTTTTTTCTGCCTGATCTACAGTTTGTTGACATCCTAGTGCTGCTAACGCACTTATCGAAAGTACCGCTGCTTTGATCGACGAATGTATTTTCATAACTCTTTATTAAGGTGGATTAAAAATACACTTAAATTATATTATTTTTGCCCCTCAATTCCGGGATGTGGCGCAGTCTGGTAGCGTACACGCATGGGGTGCGTGTGGTCGCTGGTTCGAATCCAGTCATCCCGACAACAAACCGTACGCTTTCTAAAATCATAGATTTTAGACCAATAAATAAAGACTGCTAGAGCTTGCTCTAATGCAGTCTTTTTTAGTGGGTTACGCACCAACGGTGCAGAAAGCGTACGGTTTGTTGTCTAACTCCCCCAGGATCTTTTACCGCTAGGTAAAAGAATCCAGTTACGATCTTCATGATATCTTAACCTTGGTTAACAATCTGAACTTATATTTTTATGCCATGAACAAAATTGTATTTGCCCTTGGTGCGTTAGTTTTCATTTCTTGTGGAAATGAGGCTTCTCAGAAGCGCACTTCATTAGATGAATCATCCGACAAACATTATCCCACGATTTCCGGATATAGTACCGATTTAAGGCTAAATGAGATCAGCGGAATGGTACGTTCAGAAAAACACCCAAATAGTTTTTGGGTGCATAATGATAGCGGAGATGAGCCGCGTCTTTTTAGAGTAAACGATTCACTAGAAATTCTTCAGGAAGTTTCTTTACAAGGGATTACGCACCTCGACTGGGAAGATATAGCAATTGCACAACTCAATGGAATCGCTACTCTTTTTATTGGAGATATAGGAGATAACGCAGCTGTTAGAGATACGATAACCATTTATACTTTTGAAGAACCAGACTTGGCGGTAGAGCGCATCGAAACTTCCCAAATTAAAGCCACACATCTGATTTATGAAGACGGCCCGAGAGATGCAGAAGCGTTACTAGTCGACCCAACTTATCTCGAATGGGTAATTATTACCAAAAGAGATGCTGTTTCTAGGGTGTATAGTAGTCCAATTAGCGAGCAAACCAATGAAATACTGAGCTTTAAAGGAAATTTGAATTTACCTGAAAGAGTACAGCTCACATCGAAGGAACTCAATAGAATTACGGCAGCCGATTCGAATCCGAAGATGGGCTTAGTGCTCGTGAAAAACTACCATGAAATTTATGGATATACGAGTAATACAACTAGGCTGTCACACACCTTAACCGAGCTTACTCCCGAGGTTTATCCGTATACTAAAGAATTACAAGGTGAGGCAATTGCTTTAGATTCAGAAAATTGGGGATATTGGACGACTTCTGAATGTGCAGATGATGGCACGAAACATATTGCTCAGCCTATGTATTATTATCCCATAGGCTCAGAGACTACTGGCGATCAATAGGTAATTTGATTTCTGTATTACCCCAACCAATCACTAAATTGTAGCCTTTAGTTGTAGGATCAAATCGAATAGATAACACTTCTATTTCTGCATCGGTTTCAATAATTTCGGCAGGAAATCTCCCTAAATCCTCTGACTCATCATACCCATAGGCACCCCAAGTGTGTAATTTCTTATTGATAATAACATTCCAATTGCGATTGCCAGGTATAGTATATAGGGTATAGGTTCCTTGTGGCACCTTGGTTGTGCCAATCATCATAGGCTTGTAAAAGGTGATCTCGGTGGATTCATTCGCTCCGGTTCTCCAAACGGTTCCTTTTGGGGCTAAATCTTGAATGGTACGGCCTTTTAATTGCGGCCTAGAGTAGAGCACTCTTATTTCTGGATCCGCCATTCGGTCAGGTCTAGCATAGCTTAAATCAAGCGGACTTTTATCGAGATTAGAAAAATTACTTCGCTGTGCAGTAACTAATGCAGTACAAAATACGAGTGTAAGGAATAAAAATCTCATAACGGTTTATTTAGGCTATGAATATACACACTCCTTAATAACTATGTTCATCAATTTGAACTTTTCCCGAGAAGGTCTTATAGACAAATAGGGTATATCCAAGAACTAAGGGTGTTCCAATAGCTACAAAAGTTAGCATAATAGCGAGGGATTTGTCTGAAGCAGCAGCAGCCTATCTATTTGCTTTACGGATCGAATCGGAGAGGGCAAAGTATCCTCCTCTTAGTTCATAGATTTCTTGAAATCCTCTCTTTTGTAAATACTGAGCTGCGCGAAGGCTTCGATTACCCGATCTGCAGTATAAATAAATAGGCCTAAGGGTGTCTTTTGACTCAAAGTATAGCTCAAATTCTTTGGGATTCAAAAAATCAACCTTTTTTGCTCCTTTTAAATGTCCTTGAGTGAATTCGGTTAGCGTTCGTACATCGTAGAGCTGTACGCTAT
>CAZUBV010000159.1:0-3332 GCA_964618875.1 uncultured Flavobacteriaceae bacterium | reverse complement strand
GGACATTATTTCTTGCGTCACATTGAACGTAATTCAACGCTACTGTTTTTAATTTCTGCAGATTGTGATAGTGTGTTTGAACAATATCAGATTTTACTGGCTGAACTAGAGCGTTATAACCCTGAATTACTAGATAAAAAACGGGTTATTGCGATTTCAAAATCAGATCTTCTCGATCAGGAATTGCAGGCGGAATTACAAGAGGAGTTACGTAGTACGCTTCCTCAGGATATTCCGTTTATTATGATATCCTCAGTAGCTCAAAGTGGCATCCAAGAGCTTAAAGACTTGCTCTGGGAACAGTTGCAATAAGATCTGTTAACGGTACTCGTCCCTAGCTGGGGTGAAAATGTCCATGAGTTTACATTCGGTTAATGCAATTCCGTAATGCGGAATATTAGATGGAATAACCACAACGTCTCCTGTCTCGCAGATACGAGTTTCGTCTCCAATTTTAAATTCAAACCTACCGCTAACCACGTGCATCATTTGTTCATGTATGTGATGGTGTAATGGAACCTCAGCGCCCTCGAGTATACGCCAGAACGCCCAGCTTAATTGTTCACCGTGTATAAATTTTCCGAATACACCCGGAAAAAACTCTTTTTCTGTAATGGTTTCAAGATTCATGCTTACTGTATTTAAGTTAGTACCTTAGAGTTCGAAGGTAGTACTTATTTTTGCCCTTATGAAGTATCATTTTATTGCAATTGGGGGTAGCGCGATGCATAATCTCGCTCTCGCTTTACATCATAGTGGCCATCTGGTAAGCGGTAGCGATGATGCTATTTTTGAACCCTCTAAAAGTCGCCTTGCTAGTGCGGGGATACTTCCATTAACTGAAGGATGGGATACCGATAAAATAGATTCTACTATCGATTTTGTAGTTCTTGGAATGCATGCTAAAGCTGATAATCCAGAATTGTTACGAGCTCTCGAGCTTGGATTGGAAGTAATCTCTTATCCAGAGCTTATTTACAGACAAAGCGAACATAAGACTCGGGTGGTGATTGCCGGAAGTCATGGAAAGACCACCATAACTTCAATGATCCTTCATGTGATGAATTATTTTGGTAAGTCGGTCGATTACTTGGTGGGCGCTCAATTAGAAGGGTTTGATCGTATGGTTAGACTCAGTGATGACGCTGATTTTATCATTATTGAAGGTGATGAATATTTATCTTCAGCCCTAGACCCGCGCCCGAAATTTTTATGGTATCAGCCCAATATTGCCCTAATAAGTGGTGTGGCTTGGGATCATATAAATGTGTTCAAAACCGAGGATTCTTATAATAAACAGTTCTCAGCCTTTATCGAAAGTATCATACCGGGCGGATCGTTAACCTTTAATGCGACTGATACGGTGCTGGGCGAATTGGTACATTCAAGTACTAGTGCCATTCGAAAGTTTCCCTACGAGACTCCGGCTCATGAAATTGTAGATGGAATCACGTATTTAGATACGGATGAAGGTCCTATTCCCTTACGTATTTTCGGTGATCACAATCTTATTAATCTGGAAGGAGCTCGTTGGATTTGCCAACAGTTAGGGGTTGATATGTACGACTTTTATGAAGCCATTTCTACGTTTTCAGGCGCAGCGAAACGGATGCAACTCATCAGCTACGGTAGTGGATTCTGGATTAAGGATTTTGCTCACGCTCCCTCTAAAGTAAAAGCTACCACTGCAGCGGTTAAAAAGCAATTTGCCAATAAACCGCTACTTGCCGTTTTAGAGTTGCATACTTATAGTTCATTGAACCCTGAGTTTATTCCGCAGTATAATGGGGTACTCGATCCGGCCGATGCTGCAATTGTTTTTTATGACCCTAAAGCGTTGCAAATTAAAGGGTTGCCTCCGTTATCAGCCGAGTCGATAAAATTGGCTTTTGGACGGTCCGATCTTAAGGTTTATACAGATGCTCAGCTTTTAGAGGTAGCCGTAAAAGAGGCGTTTTCTATGGCTGATACCACACAACTGTTGTTTATGAGTTCAGGTAACTATGGAGGAATTAACTTAACTCCATACGGCGGATAATGGTTCTAGTCTACACCCACAAGATTACACCTCGGCTACGCTTTATCATGAAGCAAGTTTTTAAGCGCATCTTAGGCTATGAACTTGCCATTACTGATTCTGTTGATGTATTTATAAAGCACACGGGAGCAAAGTTGAGTTATGCGAAACAACCCTTACAGCATGAGTTTTTTATTCGCGCAAACCATTTGCTTTTTGAGCGTCGTCTTGAGCCTCAAGATATCAATTGGAGAAATTGGAATGGAATTCCATGCTTTTTTGAGTTAGATCATCGCAGCTCCATTCCCTTTGATATTTTTGCTGCCTCTTTCTATTTGCTTAGCCGATATGAGGAGTATTTACCGCATCAAAAAGATTCTCTAGGTCGATTCAGAGCGATTGAAAGTATACTCAGTGACCGATTTGACGCCTTTAACAGGCCGCTAGTAGATTTATGGGCTTATCAGTTTCGTGATTTATTCTCGAAACATTTCCCTGATGAATCGTATCAACCGCGTTCATTCGAGTTTTTTGTTGGAGTTCCGGTTATACAATCACATGCGTATTTATTCCGCGGATTTGCACGTCATTTGTTCGAAATTTCACAGGACGGTTTTTCAGGCAAATTCTCACAAATAGTGCATCGCTTACGAGTTCTTTTCAGTAGCCTGAGCGATCCCTATGATAATTACCTTAGTTTAGCCAGAGCGCTTGAACAATTAGGAGTTGATTTTCGTTTTTTCTTTCAATTTGCTCCGTATCATGTTCGCGATCGCAATGTGTCTTGGAATCGTCCCGGATTCGGTTACTTTTTGAAACACATAGCTGATTATACTGAAATAGGCCATTACCGGTCACGTAGCGCACTACTTGATCTCAATCAATTTAAAGTTGAAAAAGCCCGTTTGGAACAACTACTACATCGTCAGACCACTAAAACGTGTATTGCTCAAAATGCGGTGGTACTTCCGGATGTATATCAAGAATTGGTTGGATCGGAAATTACAGAAGACTATTCAATGGGATACGAAGAAGCGATAGGGTTTAAAGCGGGCACCTGCACGCCTTTTCCTTTTTATGATCTTGGCCTAGAGTTGGAACAGCCGCTCAGAATACATCCTTTCGTAGCAGCGACAACTATTTTTAAACAAGAAAATCACGATTCGCTTATCGCACAGCTTCAGAAAATTAAAAATCAAGTAGCATCAGTCGAGGGAAAATTATACCTCCAATTTAATAATCGTTTCATTGGTGCCATTGGCCAAGATGAATTTATAAGTTTGTTGAAGGCTATAGATGGATAACACTCAAATAC
>CAZUBV010000158.1:0-3402 GCA_964618875.1 uncultured Flavobacteriaceae bacterium | reverse complement strand
GTATTCACCCGAGCAACTGCATCTTGTATTGTAAGACATAAGCCAAGAGCTTTGCAAACAAAAAATACATGCAAAGAGACTGGAAAGAAACATTTAGAGCATTTGAGGCAAGTGGATTAACAGCTACGAAGTTTTGTGAGCAGCAAGAGATAGCCAAGCCCACCTTTTATTATTGGAAAAAGAAACTCGGACAGCATAGCAAAGGATCATTTCTGCAAATTAATACGGAAGTTGGCCCGTCCAGCAGTACACTTACTGAGATACTTTATCCCAATGGTATCAAATTACGTTTTAGTGGGAGTTTGAAAATTAGCGACTTAAAGGCCTTATTAAGTGTTTAGCCTGGGCCATAGTCAACGATACTTTCTGTATGATCAAGCCTGTGATATGCGAAAAGGCTTTGACGGATTGAGCGGCATAGTAGTCAATGAACTTGGCAAAAGCCCTACCGATGGCAATGTGTACATCTTCATAAACCGCAATCGCAACCAAATGAAATTACTACATTGGGAACATGGCGGACTGGTACTTTATCAAAAGAGGTTGGAGCGAGGTAGGTTTTCGGTACCCGATTTACGATTAAGCTCAGGAGCCATCAATTGGCCAGACTTGGTACTTATAGTAGAAGGCATTGAGATTTCAAGCATAAAGCGAAAGACTAGATACAGGCTTAAAAGTCAGCAAAATAAAGTGTAAAAAAAGCTTGTTTAGTGAGTTTTTGCCATGCAATTTTGGTGCATAAAAAAGGTAAAAATTGCTTTCAGAGAAGGAAATAGCACAACTTTTAGAAGAAAAAAGACAGCTAGAATCTCTTGTAAAAAAACAAGATAAAATCATCTCGGAAAAAGATGGAACGATCTACAAAAGAGAGGTAACAATCTCTCAGCTAAAGAATTCAATTTTAGAAAGCAAATCTTTGATTGAGCGTCTTCGCCGCATGCTCTTTGGTCAAAAACGAGAGCGATTCGAACAGCCAGATAATCAACTCGATATATTTAGTCCTATACCTACCGAAGTCAAAGAAGACATTCAAGAAGAAGTAGTCGAAAAAATAGAAGTTACTTATACGAGAGAGAAAAAAGCCCATCCAGGGCGTATAAAATTACCAGAAGATTTAGAAGTAGTAGAGACCATTTTGGAGCCAGCAGAAGATACTACGCAAATGGTGCTAGTAGGTCAAGAAGTTACAGAAGAACTAGGCTACCAGCCAGAGAAATTCTTCATCCATCGTATCATTCGTAAGAAATACGCACCCAAGAGTGGTGAAGGTTCTTTTGCTATCGCCGAGCTACCTGAGCGAGTAATTCCAAAAGGAATACCCTCAGCCGAGTTAGTCACCCAAATTCTGGTTGATAAATATATAGACCACCTACCACTTTATCGAATTCGGCAACGATTTGCACGAAATGGCATCAAAATCCCCGACTCCACCATCGATGGATGGGTAAAAACCTGCCTCGAAAGACTTCAAATACTTTATGAATACACAAAAAGTATCACCAAAAAACAAGATTATTTACAAGTAGACGAAACCACCATAAAAGTCCAAGACCCCAAGCTCAAAGGTAAAACCCACCTAGGTTATTACTGGGTTTATCGTGCCCCTGTGGATGGTAGCGTGCTTTTTGAATACCACTCAAGCAGAGAGGGTAAGTATGTATGGCAAAGCCTGAAAGAATTCAAAGGGTACCTTCAAACAGATGGTTACCCTGGCTATAATGCCATTGCAGCTCGTGAAGATATTGTTCACCTAGCTTGCATGGCACATATAAGACGCAAATACGACGAAGCACTCAGCAATGACAAACCCAGAGCAGAAAAAGGATTGCTCTACATTCAAAAATTATATGCCATAGAGCGAGAAGCTAAAGAAATGAAGGCCGAAGAAAGAAAAGAACGTCGTCTTCAAAAAGCCCTGCAGATCATCAACGAAATGGGAAAATGGATTGCCGAAGAAAACAAAAAAGTGCTACCCAAGAGTGCCATAGGAAAGGCATTCAGGTACAGCATAGAAAGATGGGACGAAGCCAGCAATTACCTATACAATGGTAATTTGGAGATAGATAACAATATGATCGAAAATGCTATTAGACCAATAGCATTAGGAAGAAAGAATTACTTATTCGCAGGAAGCCATGAAGCTGCACAAAGAGCAGCAATGATCTATACTTTTTTCGCTCAGTGCAAAATTGCAGATGTAAATCCAAACGAATGGATCAGATTCGCCTTACAAAATATCCTTCACACAAAACCAAGCCAGTTCGACTCACTCTTGCCTGCCAACTTTGAGAAAAAGCTATAGACGTACTTGCTCGGGTGGATACTCTGCATACCTTTCAAATGGCTTTTCAGGATGCTGTTTTTCCATCCATTTGTCGAAAACTACATGTAGAAATAAATTTGCTAAAAGCGGACTAATTACGCCACCTTGCGGTGTGCCTGTAAGTGACGGAGCAAAATCTCCATCAACCTTTACCGTTCCAGCCTTCAACCATCTTTCTACATACATCAAAACCCACTTGTCCGAACAATAGTGCTTCAATGCTTTCATCATTAGTTCATGTTCAATGTTGTCGAAAAATCCTTTGATGTCTAAATCAATAGCAAAATCATGATTAAATGAGTTTGCATTGGCTTGCTCAACGGCTTGATGGCAACTTCGATTTGGTCGGTAACCAAACGAACTGTTGTGAAACTTTGGCTCTAAAATTCGTTCTAAATGTGTTCTTGCTACTTGCTGTGCTATACGGTCTAAGATCGTTGGTATACCGAGCAATCGTTCTCCTCCTCCTTTCTTTGGTATAGCAACTTGTTTGACTGCTTTAGGAAAATAACTTCCAGAACTCAAGCGATTCCATAGCGTATAAAGTTCCGTACTTGCGTTTTTCTGCAAGTATTCCCAACTCATTTTGTCTATGCCACCACTTCCAGCATTGGATTTTACTTCCTTGTATGCTTGCCAAACCATTACTCTGGTTATTGGCTGTGATTTTGTTTCATAATAATCGATCATCCCTTTTACGGTTGTAAATTGTTTTGAAACCTAACATGCCTAGCCCTTCGCTCCATTTTCATTACAAAACTTCAACACTAATACGACTAAGTCTGCCCCTCATATCTCAAGCACATCCTTACTTGTCTGCTTCCTCTTGCGATTTTACCGAGCGATATGAAGTTCACTTGTTCCTTAAAACAGCCTGTGTATGCGTCTTGCTCACTTAATCCCGGATGCCGTGTGTCCAGTAATCAGGTGTCCGACACACTCTTATCATAGGTACAAACGTAACTACCTATTTTCGACATCGTCTATTGCCATTACGAGACTTCATCGTTGAGTTCACTTTCGTTCAACTCACATACACACACCTACAGAAGTCTTTGCTTCCGTTTTTCCTTATCGCT
>CAZUBV010000157.1:0-3405 GCA_964618875.1 uncultured Flavobacteriaceae bacterium | reverse complement strand
GACCTTATCGCATTTAACAAAGAAAATGCCGAAAGCGAAATGCCTTTTTTCGGACAAGAACACCTCGAGAGAGCTGCTGAAAAAGGTGATTTAACCGAGGCAGCTTATCTCGAAGCATTAGAAAAGGTGACGGTTAATGCCCGAGCAGCAGTAGATAACGCGCTTAAAAAAGATAACCTAGACGCTATAATGGGCGTAACCGGAGGGCCAGCCTGGACCATCGACGTCATCAACGGCGATCATTTCGGGATGGGAAGTTCGAGCCCTGCGGCACAATCAGGCTATCCGAACATAACGGTTCCTGCCGGTTTTGTGGGTGAGCTTCCGGTTGGCGTAAGTTTCTTCGGTGGTGCCTATAGCGAACCAGAGCTCATCAGTATAGCCTTTGCCTTTGAACAAGCTACTAAGGCACGAAAGGCACCTAAATTTATTAACGTAATCCCTACCGAATGATACCACTAATCAATCCTCTTGAACATCGAACCTATCTAGTTGATGGTGAAATCAAACCATGGACTGGAGAAATCCAAGACGTCTACTCTACCCTTAGTAAAACCTCTGGGTCATCTTACGAGAAAACTCGTGTTGGTTCTGTTCCCAACCTAGGAGAAAAAGAGGCACTAGAGGCGCTCGACGCTGCCTATAACGCCTACGATCAGGGTAAAGGGGTTTGGCCTACCATGAAGGTAAAAGATCGCATCAAATGCATGACTCGCTTCGTAGAAAAAATGAAAGAAAAGCGCGAAGAAGTCGTTGAGTTACTGAAATGGGAAATCATCAAAAATCACAACGACGCCTACAAAGAATTCGACCGCACGGTAGACTATATCTACGACACCATTGAGGCCTATAAAGATCTTGATCGAGATTCGGGTCAGTTCGAAAAACACCAAGGCGTATATGCACATATTCGTCGTGGTCCCATCGGTGTGGTACTTTGCCTAGGACCTTACAATTATCCACTCAATGAAACCTTTAGCTTGCTGATTCCTGCAATCATCATGGGGAATACAGCTGTATTCAAACCCGCAAAACATGGAGTATTACTCATCACTCTACTTCTTGAAGCCTTTCAGGAGAGCTTTCCAAAAGGAGTGGTAAATATCGTCTTCGGAAGAGGTCGCGCTATTGCCGCACCCATTATGAAATCGGGAAAAGTTGACGTTCTTTCTCTAATTGGTCACAGCACCTCAGCGAACGCCCTACAAGAATTGCATCCGAAAGCAAATCGATTGAGAACCGTCTATGGTCTAGAGGCGAAGAACCCGGGTATTATCCTTCGAGACGCAGATCTTGACCTCACCGTTGCTGAATGCATATCAGGAACCTTGAGTTACAACGGTCAACGTTGCACCGCCCTTAAAATTCTATACGTTCAAGAAACCATTAAAGACGCGTTCTTAGATAAATTTACAGCCCCTGTTGACGCCCTGCCCTTTGGAGACCCTTGGGATGAAAAAGCGTTTTTAACACCGCTACCCGAACCGGGCAAAGTAGCCTATATTCAAAAGCTTATTGATGACGCCATTGAAAAAGGTGCCCGTATTATGAATAAAAAAGGAGGTCAGGTCAGTAATAATTTTATTTGGCCAGCCGTATTATATCCGGTGACTAAGGACATGAAAGTCTACCAAGAAGAGCAGTTTGGCCCGGTGGTGCCGGTGATCTCTTTTGATTCGATTGAACACCCATTAAATGATATGGCCGATTCTGACTACGGCCAGCAGGTGAGTATTTTCGGTAGACATCACACCAAACTAGCACGACTGGTTGACATCCTTGCCAACCTCGTATGTCGAGTGAACCTTAACTCGGCTTGCCAGCGAGGGCCAGATATTTATCCGTTCACCGGTCGTAAAGATTCAGGTCAGGCTACCCTTAGCGTTAAAGACGCGCTTAGAGCCTTCTCGATTCGAACTTTCTTAGCTTTCAAAGAAAACGATATCAATAAACAAACCGTTCGTGATATCTTAGACAGCAATGAAAGCAACTTCTTAAACACCGATTTCATCCTATAACCATGAAAAAAATCCTATTACTTGGGCTGTTCAGCTGTGCTCTTTCATTCGCACAAGAGAGCCAATTGTCCGAAGGACCGTTCAAACAACTAATCATTAGAGGGGTGACTCTAATCAATGGAAATGGCGCACCTCCGATTGGTCCCGTTGACGTAGTGGTCGAAGATGATAAGATTACTGAGGTGAGTGTGGTAGGGTATCCAAACGTGGCGATCAACCCAAAAAGACGTCCTCAGTTAAAGCCCGGTGGGCGTGAGCTCGATGCAACCGGCATGTATCTACTGCCAGGGTTTATCGATATGCACGGACACATCGGCGGAACCGCTCAAGGAGCCGACTGGGACTATGTGTTTAGCCTTTGGCTCGCCCATGGAGTAACCACTGTTAGAGAACCTAGTGGGCGCGGTCTTGAGTATACTCTCGATCTCAAACGTCGTGCAGCGAAAAATGAAATCATCGCTCCTCGAATCTTTGCTTATACTGGTTTTGGACAGGGTGGAGATGAAATTACTACCCCTGACGAGGCTCGTGAATGGGTCCGTCAAAATGCCAAAAATGGGGCAGACGGAATCAAATTCTTTGGAGCTGAGCCTGAAATAATGGACGCCGCACTTAGAGAAAACAAGCGCCTTGGGCTGGGATCTGCATGCCATCATGCACAAATGAGCGTGGCACGATGGAATGTACTGCATTCAGCACGCGCCGGACTCACCTCAATGGAACACTGGTATGGGCTACCCGAGGCACTGTTTGAAGATAGAACCGTTCAAGACTATCCGCTCGATTACAACTATCAAAACGAACAGCATCGATTCGAAGCTGCCGGACGACTCTGGGAGCAGGCTGCTCAACCCTACTCTTTCCCTACTCTGATCACTGGAATGCGGTGATGAACGAGCTAATCGCCCTTGATTTTACCCTTGACCCAACCTTTAATATTTACGAAGCCAATCGTGATTTACAGCGTGCGCGACGTGCCGAGTGGCATGAAGAATACACCTTGCCTTCACTTTGGCGCTTTTACCAACCCTCAATGATTTCGCACGGATCGTACTGGCACGACTGGGGGACCGAACAAGAAATTACCTGGAAAAAGAACTACCAACTCTGGATGACCTTTGTAAACGAATACAAAAACCGAGGCGGAAGAGTTACCACAGGATCAGACTCCGGATTCATTTTCCAACTCTATGGTTTTGCCTACATCAGAGAGCTCGAACTCTTGCGTGAAGCAGGCTTTCATCCACTCGAAGTGATACGATCTGCGACTCTTAACGGCGCAGAGGCCCTCGGTATGGCTGATAAAATCGGAAGCGTAGAAGTGGGTAAACAAGCCGATTTTGTACTTGTTGCAGAGAACCCTCTTCAAAATTTTAAAGTGTTGTAC
>CAZUBV010000156.1:0-3442 GCA_964618875.1 uncultured Flavobacteriaceae bacterium | reverse complement strand
GCTCAGCTAAGCTTGCTGTCTGTTTATCACAGCTTCCAGTGTTGTTTTTCATGTATACCGATACAATAGCTCGGCGGTCAAGTAATGACGAGAAAAGTTGTTCATTTTCTTGGCCATCTTTCACCGTTTTTATCATAAAATCTGTATCGATTTTGCTTCCAATCTCTTTCATTAATTTTCCTCGTTCATTTATTGTATGCTGGTTGATGTACTTACTAGTTGATACGTTAGCCTGTACAACTTGTTCGTTTTCTAAGGTACTATATAAGCCACTTTCAAAACTCAGCAGGATTATAGTAACGGATAATGCGGCTTCATTCGTTCACCTTTGAACACCTTCGTTCACCCCACTTTACTTTGGAAACTTTCCGAACTAAAGGTGCCTATCACGCGTATGCAATAGATACTTTGCAGTGGTGGCTGCTACAAGTGAGTGATCAATAACTCCTGACTGAACAAAGTCTAAAAATTGTTCAATGGGTATTAAATGCACCTGAATACGCTCGTTTCCATCAAGCTTTTGCTCGGCTACTTTTTCACAGTTCAATGCTAAAAAACTATGCGTGTAATTATCTTGCATTGCCGGATTTGAACTAACTTTTCCTAATGAAATCCACTCTTCGGAAGCAAAGCCGGTTTCTTCCAATAGTTCGCGTTTGGAAGTTTCTAGTGGATGTTCACCGGGATCGCATACCCCACCCGCTAACTCTAGGGTAGGGCCTTGAAGTCCGTATCTGTACTGCTCGACCAGAATCACCTGCTCATCCTTAGTTAATGCCATTACATTTATCCAATCAGGTGCTTTTAACACAGAAAAAATTGCCCCATGCTGTTCCGAAGCCAATCTCATATCCCTTTGTACTAGGTCAAATATCTTTGTGACCTGCAAAGTGCGTTCTTGTTCGGTTTTCCAAGATTCAATGGTAAAGGTGAAATCAGCAATCATAATGATCTAATAAAAATGATCTAATAAAAATAAGAAAGGACCTGAAGGAAAGGATTGCGAAGAAACTACGGTATTCTAGCATCTATCACTATGTTATTTCCTCAGATTAAATTTCTTTATATTAGTATATGAAAAAAATTATGTCCATCTCACCTGATTCATTTACCAAAGAAGATGTACAGCTACTCTGCGAGCGTATGGATCAGCTTTTTGATGAAGGATTTTACCCTCATCTCGAAATTAACCGAGAATATTCCAAGCATAACCCAAGGTTACGTGGAGAAATGGCTCACCCAAAAGTTTTTAGATGGTACTTAATCCGTGAACTGTATCGGCTTTTAAGCAAAGGAGCCTCTATACAATTACATCAAAAAAGAACACGTATTGCGCTCAATGATCCCACTCTGTTATCTCACATGGATGAAGAGGAATGGGATTTTACTAAGAAAAAATTGTTTTTGTTTTCTCCTGAGCGCGTAGATCTTTCCATTAATAGGTTGCTACATTACACTGGAACTAAGCCGGAACATTTTCAGCGGTACATCCTGTTTACCAACTATGACATGCATGTAGAGGTCTTCAAAGAAAGGTTTCCAGATGCGATAAAACCAGATAATGAAGGGGTTCAGATGCCCGCTTATCACTGGATTCAACCTAACAATACCGGTATTAGTCTCATTAATATTGGAGTTGGCCCCTCTAATGCTAAAACCATAACCGATCACATCTCGGTATTACGCCCTGACGCAATGATTATGGTTGGCCATTGCGGTGGTTTACGAAATCACCAACGTATTGGGGATTTCGTTCTTGCCAGTGGGTATTATCGGGACGACCGAGTGTTGGACGACGTATTTCCTATCGTAAATCCTGTTATTCCCAATTATTTACTTAACAGTTATCTAAAACAAGCGCTCGACCAGCATGGTATTGAACACAGAATAGGTACGGTGTTTACGACGGCGAATCGAAATTGGGAGTTTTCAGCTAAAGATACCGTGCAGCGTATCCACCAAAGCCGGAGCGTTGCTATTGATATGGAATCAGCAACTGTAGCAACCAATGGATTTAGGTATCGTGTTCCTCACGCTACCTTACTGAGCGTAAGTGATAAACCACTACACGGAAAGCCCAAACTTAGTCAACAGGCTCAAGAGTTCTATAATCGTTCAAAAAAACTTCACTTAGAACTGGTTCTCGAAACCATAGAGGCAGTCAAATTACATCATCCAGAGGGACTTCCTAATTCCAGTATTCGAGCGATAAATGAACCCCTAATGGGTGGGGTTTAATGAAGTAGCTCCTCAATTTCTAGGATGCACGGCCTCTAACTCATATAAGCGGGTTAAAAATGCACACTAAAACCAAGCTGAACACTACGCCCTGCTGCTGAGATTCCAGAACTGTAAGGGCGATAACGCTGATCGGTAATATTTTCTACTTTTAGAAGCATATTCCCCCAAACAGTAATCTCGTATTTTCCAACTAGATTCCACACACCCCAAGAAGGAGCGTAGGTTAAATTATCTTCATCTAGTGCATATAGATCGGTTTTTTCGCGTTCTGTTATAGCCATTTGACTATGCGATTTTGTTCCCTGGAACCGATATATTAGGGAACCAGACCATGAGTTATGTTCATAACTAAGACTACTTTCCCCATAAAATGGAGCCGCGTGTCTAGAGGGGCTTATATCGCCATTGTCCAACTCTTCTTCTCCTTTTTGCAGGTTCATTCGAGTGGTTAATATCCACCTGCTACCTATTTGGGCATCCAGACTCCATTGCATTCCATACACTCGAGCATAGGCCGCATTTTGTATCGCCTGTATCCGACTATCAATTCCTTGATAGAGCATGGTTGTTTGCCCGTTTAGCTCGTAATCCCTACGTACCATAGCATCATTCAAATGGGTCCAATACGCATTCAATTCAATCTTAAGCCCACTCAATACTCTATGAACTACTCCTGCATCTATATTCCAAGCATATTCTGCTTTGAGGTTTGGGTTAGGCACGGTTACTGCGCCAGGCTCTGAATCGAAAATCTTTCCCATATCGTCCACATTAGGGGATCGAAAGGCTGTTCCCAAATTTAGCTTAAGTACCCAATCATTATTAGGCCGGCTTATAAACCCAAGAGATCCAACTAGGGCTCGATCACGGAGATTGGCCTGATCGAATAATACTACATCTAAGCGTTCAGGATTTCCAAATTGAGCATCGATATGATAGGTGTTATAACGTAAACCGGCTTGTAGCTTGGTCTTTGTGTTTAATTGAATATCCGAGTGTAAAAAAATTGCCGATGAGTTCCATGTCGCGTCAGGATATCTAGAAATACCTACTTCAGATTCTTTTTCATTTAAACGTTGCACAAATCCTTTCGAATTCACCTTGTTTTGCACCCATTCCACCCCATAGCTAAGTAATATTTTCTCGCTTAACCACTTGATGGCGTCAATATGGATTGAATTGGCCTGAACCAACTCTTCTT
>CAZUBV010000155.1:0-3493 GCA_964618875.1 uncultured Flavobacteriaceae bacterium | reverse complement strand
CAGACGGGGTAAACACCTCCTCAAGCTTGGTGTATTCCTTTAGAACGGAGTAAAAGTATTAACCGGAGGATTTCATTTACGATTTCTCAACAAAGCCGTCTAAATATAGGCGGCTTTTTCTTTGAATCTATGCTGAAGCATCTACCCTTCTTAAAATGGATTTTACAACAAAACGGATATCGGTGGTGGTAAAAATCGATTCTTAAATACTTTTTAAAAATTTCCTTCGTTATAAGGTCATTAATTTTTCTTTTTCAGGGATTTGCTCATTCGAACTAACGAATGAACACCTCTTTTATTAAGATTTTGAATACTTAAGCATTTTAATAATAATCAATGCATAATTCCTTGTCAATTATGAACGTAAAAAAACTTTTAAGCCTTCTTTCGCTTGTACTCGGAATTTCTGGGTTGTGGGGACAGGAAATTCATTTGGATGCGAATGCTGCTTCGATTGTGAATGAGGCGAACGATATATCGGGTTGGACGGGTAATGTAGCCGTTACCTCCGTGTCAACCGACCCCATTGATGGTAATTTTGCCCTTCAAATCGAATCTACCTCTACAGGCCAATTCGCGACCTATTCATTTACGGCGTCTGTTGGTGTTCGTTATGCCATTCGAATTTGGGCTCGTCAAGATATTATGGTATCCAATCCGCCTTCATCAGCCTTTGCTAATTGGCAAGGCTTTACAGGTTTTGTTAATACTCCAATCTCAACGACGGAATGGACAGCCTATGATTTTTATCTAACTGCTTCAAATACGAATCCTCAGATTAGGGTGTACACGGGTGACGGTGGAACTGCAGGAACAGCAGGGAATACTGTTCTTGTCGATGGCGTTTCTATTACGCCAGCAGAAACTCAAGCACCTTCTGCAGTCGCAGATCTGGTTGCTTCCAATACAACGGCTTCTTCAACACAGCTTTCTTGGAGTCCTGCTACTGATAATGTAGGGGTGACCAATTACCAAATCTTTCAAAATGGGGTAAGCATCGGAAACTCTGGAGGCGCTACCTCATTTTCAGTTTCCGGCCTATTGCCAGGGACAACCTATAATTTTACAGTAAGAGCTGAAGATGCTGCCGGAAATATATCCACTGAAAGTAACATTGCCGAAGTAACCACTTTCAATGATCTTAACGAAACAGGTAATGCAACATCTGTACTTAATGAAGCCAATGGAACGGTTGGTTGGTCTGGAGATGTTACCTTAACCTCGGTAGCCGCCAACCCTGCGGATGGCGATTTTGCCCTGCAAATAGAGTCTACCGCTACCGGAAGGTTTGCATCATATTCGTTTAGTACCACTATTGGTGTTCGATATGCCATACGTATTTGGGCTAGATTGGGTGCTATGAATTCTTTGCCACCATCAGCAGCCTTTGCAAACTGGCAGGGATTTGGAGGTTTTGTAACTACCAACATAAATAATACTGCTTGGGCACCCTATGATTTTTACTATACAGCAAATGCTTCCACCGCAGAAATTCGCATTTATACGGGGGGAGGAAGTACCGCTGGTACGGTTGGTAATACGGTTTTTGTTGATGGCGTTTCAATAACGCTTGCAGAGACCGAGGCCCCCTCTTCTGTTTTTGATTTGTCTGCCGCTAATACCACCGCAACAACAACAGATCTTTCTTGGACTGCAGCAACCGATAACGTTGGTGTTACCGATTATGAAATTTTCAGAGATGGAGTAAGTATGGGCAACTCCGGAGGGGCTACAACCTTTTCAGCTACAGGCTTATTGCCAGGAACCACATACAATTTTACCGTAGTTGCCGAAGATGCTGCAGGAAATACCTCCGCATCCAGTAATTCGGTTCAGGTAATTACCCCAGAAGAAATAAATTCCGTTGCTAATGCAACTTCAATTGACAATGAAGCAGATGATATTGCAGGATGGACTGGAAACGTGGATCTGTCTTCAACTAATACTGATACTGCCGATGGCCTTTTTGCACTTCAAATCGTTTCTACTCCAGCAAGTCAATTTGCTTCATATTCCTTTAATGCGACTGTAGGGTTACGCTATGCGGTTCGATTTTGGGCAAAACAGGGCGCAATGATTTCTAATCCAGTTTCTGCTGCAATTGCCAACTGGCATGGGGTAGAAGGATTGGAAGATACTCCAATTGCATCCGATTGGACAGAATACGAAATATATGTTAATGCCACAACAGCAACCCCTCAGCTCAGATTTTATGCAGGTGGTGCCGCTGCCAATGGAACTGTAGGAAATACTATTTTGATTGATGGATTATCAATCCGATTAGCCGAAACAGAGGCGCCCAGTAGTATTATAGATCTGGCAGATTCAAATATCACGGCTACCACGGTAGATCTTAACTGGAGTGCAGCCACTGATAATATTGCAGTGGTGAATTATGAAATTTATCAAGATGGTGTTTTAGTCGGTAATTCCGGAACCACAAACTCGTTTACAGTTACAGGATTATTACCCGGAGGTAGCTACAACCTTGCTGTTGCTGCGGTTGACGCTGCCGGAAATAGCTCAACAAGTAATACGGTTCAAGTTTCAACACCAAATGAAATTCATGGAGATGGAAATGCTGCCTCTGTTACAAATGAGGTAGATGGAACAGCAGGCTGGTCAGGAGATGTTATCATTTCCTCCGTTGCTACCGGAGCCATAGACGGAGATTTTGCATTACAAATTGAGTCTTCGGCCACTGGTAGATTTGCTTCTTATTCCTTTAATGCTACTGTTGGGGTATTGTATACCATTAGAATTTGGGCACGCCAAGGCAACATGGTCTCGAATCCGGCTACTCCTGCATTTGCAAACTGGGAAGGATTTAATGCATTTGTTGCTAGGCAAATTTCACAAAGTAATTGGACTGAAAATATATTTTATTTAACCGCATCAAGTGCTACCCCTGAATTAAGGATATATACAGGGGGGGCGAGTACGGATGGTATTGTGGGAAATACAGTGCTAATTGATGGTATTTCCATAACTCCTGCAGAATTGGAAGCGCCAGCGGCTATTACCGATTTGAGTGCTGAAAATGTAACAGATACCTCTTTGGATCTTACTTGGACAGCTGCTACAGATAATGTAGGAGTTGCCAATTATGAAATTTTTCAGGATGGGGTAAGTATTGGAAACTCTGGTACTGATACCACCTTTTCGGTAGGAGGTTTAACGACTTCTACCTCCTATGTGTTTACCGTTTTTTCGCGCGATGCTGTGGGTAATGTTTCGGAATCCAGTAATGAATTTACTGTAACCACCGTGGACGTTATTGTTCCTACACCCCCTTCAAATCTCGTGTCAAGCATTCTTACTGATACAACGGTTGATTTGAATTGGGATGCTGCCACGGATAATATTGGCATATTCAATTATGAGATATTACAAGATGGGGTGAGCATTGGAAGTGCTGGTACAGAAACCAGTTATTCCGTAAGCGGTCTTACCACTGCCACTACCTACGAATTTACCGTTGTGGCCCAAGATG
>CAZUBV010000154.1:0-3500 GCA_964618875.1 uncultured Flavobacteriaceae bacterium | reverse complement strand
TGAAGGCTAAAGGTCATTATTTTGTAGGAGCCAATAATGGCATAATACCCGCTATTGTGGCAGGATATCCTGTAGAAGAAGCCCTGGCGGTTACAGCCTATGCTGACTATAGTGATTTTCCGCTCCTCGAGACCTTTACCAAAATAGGCACACACCTTATTAATGGCGGAAGCCTTCAGCTCCTTGGGCGACCAATAGCCACACTAATTAGTTATCCCGAAAGTCGCGGAATTCTCAGTGAGGACGCAAGTGAGATTCGAGGCGAAATTATTCACATTGATCACTTCGGAAATTTAGTAACCAACATTAAAAAGGTGGATGTCGATGCAAGGCGCTTTGGCAGATCGATTCGCGTTCAACTTAGAAATTATCAAATTGATCAGATTTACGCCTCTATAGGCGCATTTGAAAGTCAACTTGAAAAGGGTCAAAACGTTAGGGCAGCACTTGGCAAGCATATTGCACATTACACCAGTTCTGGTCACTTACAGATTAGCATATACAAAGGGGTACCCGGAGCCTCAGGATCAGCAGAAAGTCTGCTTGGTATGAGCCTAGGGTCAACTGTTAACCTCTTGTTTATAAGTGAATCCGAAAAGCCATAAAATCAATTAGTTTTAAAAATATATTTGCGCTATGAAGTTTATTATTTCGAGTTCTTACCTTAAGGACCACCTACAGATATTAGGAGGCGTTATTTCGACCAATAACACCCTACCCATTTTGGATCATATCCTTTTTGATCTAAAGGAACAGAGCTTAAAACTCATCGCCTCAGACCTTGAGACTACTATTAGTGCAGAGTTAGAGGTAGATTCAACAGATTCTGGGCTCATTGCGTTACCAGCAAAATTACTGTTAGATACGCTGAAAACATTTGCAGAACAGCCGCTAACGTTCATTGTATCGGACAACGGTACAGTCGAAATAAGCGCAGCCAATGGTAAATATGCTTTGGCAGGTGCTGATGGTAATGATTTTCCTAAACCTGTAAGTCTTAATGACACTGCAGATTTTGAAATTCAGGCGGATATTTTGGCTGCAGCCATTTCAAAAACACTATTTGCAGCAGGAAATGACGATTTGCGACCTGTTATGAGTGGTGTGCTATTTCAGTGCACCCCAACTCACATCACATTTGTCGCGACTGATGCGCACAAACTGGTAAAATACCAGCGTGATGATTGCCGCGCCAGCGAATCAGCTGACTTTATCATGCCGAAGAAACCCCTCAATGTTCTCAAAAGCATTTTATTAGGAAGTGACGATTCAGTAGCAGTAAGCTACACCGATTCTAATGCTCGATTTAGTTTTGGAACTATTGAAATTATCAGCCGTCTTATTGATGGTAAATATCCAAACTACGAGGCGGTAATTCCTAAAGAGAATCCAAACGTACTAACGGTTTCGAGATCTCAATTTCTAGCTTCGGTTCGTCGCGTCTCGATTTTCTCTAACAAAACTACCCACCAAATCCGTCTTAAGATGGCTGGAGCAGAGATTCATATTTCTGCCGAAGATGTTGATTACAGTAATAAAGCTGATGAACGGCTGAGCTGTGCGTATCAAGGTGATGACCTACAAATTGGGTTTAATTCTCGCTTTCTAACCGAAATGCTAAGCGCTCTGGACTGCGAAGACGTTCAGCTTGCAATGAGTTTACCTAACCGAGCTGGACTACTTACCCCAATCGATGGGTTAGATGCCGGCGAAAGCATTACCATGCTCGTAATGCCTGTGATGCTTAATAGCTAATATGCTTTTTACCGATACGATTGCGGCAATAGCCACTGCACCA
The DNA here is from genome assembly GCA_964618875.1 of uncultured Flavobacteriaceae bacterium. GTDB lineage: Bacteria > Bacteroidota > Bacteroidia > Flavobacteriales > Flavobacteriaceae > UBA3478. Next base: position 1,702 of record CAZUBV010000154.1, on the reverse strand, counting down.
GGTGCGGGAGCTATTGCCGTAATTCGTTTATCTGGTCCTGATGCAATCGATTTCTTCAGTAACCACTTTAGCCCATATTCTAAAAGCATATTAAGTGAGCTTCCCAGCCACACCATTCATTTAGGAGATGTTCATTTTGGAGACAGAGTCATAGATCAGGCACTCGTCAGTATTTTTAGAGCTCCTCGCTCCTATACCGGTGAAAACGTTGTAGAAATATCTTGTCACGGCTCTACCTATATTCAGCAAACACTGCTCAGAGCACTGGTATCCACCAATCGATGCCGATTAGCTGAACCCGGTGAATTCACGCGCAGAGCGTTTTTAAATGGAAAAATGTCGTTAACTGCGGCAGAGGCGGTAGCCGATCTTATTGCGTCAGAGAGCGAAGCGGCGCATGAAATCGCTCTTCGCCAAATGAGAGGCGGGTTTTCGAATGAACTAGCTCAGGTTAGAGAGCAGCTCATTCATCTCGCTTCGATGATCGAACTAGAACTCGATTTTTCTGGAGAAGATGTGAGTTTTGCCAGTCGAGATGAACTTAAACGGCTGTTAACCAATCTCAAAGCCACTCTAAAGACACTCCTCGACTCTTTTGCCTACGGAAACGCCCTTAAAAATGGTGTAGGTGTTGCGCTATTAGGCGCACCTAATGCCGGAAAATCAACACTGCTCAATGCACTGCTCAATGAAGAACGTGCTATAGTAAGCGAGATTGCTGGAACCACGAGAGATACGGTAGAAGATCGACTAACTATCGATGGAGTACTTTTCCGCTTTATCGATACGGCCGGTATCCGTGAAACGAATGATCGAATCGAAAAATTAGGAATCGAGCGAAGTATCGAAAGTGCTAAAAAAGCTGAAATCGTTCTGATTTTAATTGACAGTCAAACCGCTACGAGCTCCTATATCAATAAGCTTTCGGCACTACTTCTAAAACACACTATCGATTCGAAGCGCTGTATTTTAGTCTTCAATAAATCAGATTTATCAGCAGTTGATCACCAAATCATTCCAAAAGAATTTGAGTACATCGAACTCTCTGCTAAAGAGAAGATAGCAATCAACCAGCTTCGCAATCGATTAACAAAGCGCATACAATCGGGAATGGTTTCAACGGGCTCTGAAGTGGTAAGTAACACCCGACACTTTCAAGCATTACATCTTGCGCTGACTGAAGTTTTTGAAGTTGAAAAAGGACTAGCGGCTGATCTACCCAGTGATTTACTGGCTATTTCACTTCGGCAAGTAATCTATCATTTGGGCGAAATTACCGGAGCGGTTAGCACTGACGATCTCTTAGGCTCTATTTTTTCGAATTTCTGTATCGGAAAATAAACCCTACCGCGGCGATCGCTATCTGTCAGAGCTTAATTTTAGCTAACCCCATACTTTTTGATTCCAGTAAAAAACAGGGTATTTGCCTACCTTTGTAGCTTTAACCCTAGAGAATGAATACCATTAAAAACATATGCTGTATCGGTGCCGGTTATGTTGGAGGGCCAACCATGACGGTCATCGCTTCGCAGTGTCCTGAGATAACGGTTAATGTAGCAGATATTAACCCGGAACGTATCGCGCTTTGGAATCATACAGACTTAAATAAGCTTCCGGTTTACGAGCCAGGCCTAGCTGAACTTGTGGGTCAGCAGCGTGGTAAGAATCTGTTCTTTACCACCGAGGTAGAACGTGCGATTGA
>CAZUBV010000153.1:0-3501 GCA_964618875.1 uncultured Flavobacteriaceae bacterium | reverse complement strand
GGTCTGAACATGTTGCAATTAATGTACCGTCTTCATAGACCTCTAGCTTTGTGGTTAACCCATTATCATAAGTACCTGAAATAGATTGGCCATTTGAGGCTGCTAAAGATGGCGGCGCTGGAGCTCCTAGATTCTCTAGAATGAGTGCCGTCTCCGAATAGGCAACCTCTGTACACCTCGTAAGTTCTGCACGTAAGTATACCTCTCCCTCATTGTCTATTTCGGCGTACGGAAGCGTATAAGTATCCGTCGTCGCACCCGAGATATCGGTCCAAGTGGAATTGTCTATAGACTTTTGCCATTGAATAGTACCAAAAGACTCCGAGACTGTGACAGCGACCGGAACAGCAGTGGCTGCAGGAGTGGTTGTAGCCGGGGTACTAGCAGAGTTACTGGTGTTTACAAACTGAACAGCCGGGGAAACCGTACCTCCTATTGGAAGATCCAAAGCTCCGTTTAGATCAAAGGTAACCGTCTCCGCTTCCGGAGATGTCAAAGTTAATGTACCTGTAAAGACAGGAGTTGTCACGCTTGACTTTGCTCTGATAAATACCACTGTTGCTTCAACGTCATTGTATGCATCTGGAGATAGAAGTACATTACTACTCCAGTTGTTAGCGGTAGGGTCTAAGCATATTTCATAGTCGCTGTTCACAGAGGCCTTAATCTGACGGCCCTTAGCCTGAGAAATGTTTATACCTCCGATAGTTAAGGACTGTGCCCCGCTAGGATCGTTCGTACACTTCGTAAAAATGCCTAAAGAGGCATTCGTTAGAATCGTTGGATCACCGTTATTATTCTTCAAATAGGTTACCATAGGTGCATCACCACTATTACTTGCGATGGGTGCATGTACGACCAAGTCAACTTTACCATCGTTCGAGAAATCTGCGATTGTTACATCAAAGGGAGCACGAAATTTCGCAGTGGCCGTACCCGCGGTCAAAAAGTTTTGGATACTATAGCTTGAGCTCGAAATGGTCGTTTGAGCAGGCAGGCGCATGTAGCTAAACAAACCGTCCATGTTTGTACCCGTGATCAAAATATCTTTGAGATTATCACCATTTAAATCGACACATTTTAAACGCGAAATCACAGCACCTTGATTGTCCATATGTTGACTAGACGTGTTTATTGTGGAGGCTGTAGGAGCACTTAAAACCACGGGCTGTGAAAAACTACCCGCACTCTGTAAGTAAATATTAATGTTGGGATTCGCCGTAGTATCCGCTGTGTTATCTGGTGCAGCGATAACAATGTCCTTATCGCCATCGTTGTCGATATCACAGACATCTATACCCCCAAAATCAAACTTTTTATTATTAGCTACTGCCGCATCCACGGTAGTCTCCGTAAATGAAAGACTAGATCCTGTAGTGGTATTTTCAAAGAAGGACAAGAAACCTTTACCTGTTCCAGACGCAGCCTGCAAGCCGCTCCTTTTGTTCTTACCACGGAAGTAAAGCCAGTCTAATGACACCTTACTACTCCCCTGACCGGGAACGTAAAAGTAAACGTTAGTGGTATCGATACGTCTTGATGAATACGAGGCAACCTCATTTATACCCTTGACAATGATGTCAAAATCACCATCATCATCTAAATCCGAAACTTTAAAATCTGAAATCCATTTTTTAATATCGTAACCCGTAAAACTGCTGTTTTGTAATTCGATTACCTTGTCTGGACCTAAGAAATTACCCCAGTCAGCGTGCGAAGAATATGCACCCCAGTTAGGGTAAAGACCAAAATAACCAGATACCGCTTGCGAAGTTTTTGTGGAACCTGTTTTGTATTGACTGTTATTAAATGTGAAAGTGGATGAACCTGGTGTAGTGGTATTCTTAAAGATATATATCTGAGCTCTATTCACCCGATTGCTTCCTACTTGCTCCTCACGTAGCATAGGCCAGCTTAGGAGTGCAACAATGTCCAAATCTCCGTCTTTATCTATATCCACCGCTTCCATGGCTAAGACGCTCGTTTGATAAAGTAGTTTGTCTCCTGAATTTTCGATGTGCGGATTGTTATTCTGAACATTGCTTACGCCGTAAAGATATTGACCGTTATCCGGAGTCATTTGGTCTGCCAGAAAATCCCATCCTCCGTCAGAGGTGATGGTAAATATATTTTGAGGAGTGTTTGAACTAGACGTCAAAGAAAAACTCGAGCTATTTGCAGAAGTATTAGACTCAAGAACGGCAAAGGATGGGGTGAAATATTTGTTTTCTGATGCACCCGAATGAACTCGAGCACCATAGACGATGACCTCTTCTTTCCCATCATTATTTAGATCGGCAGATAATATTCCTGTCTGTTTAATAGCCGGATTATCCCAATTATTAGTACCCGATTCGGTCTCTATGAACCCACCATTTCCCTGAGGAGACAGTATGAAAATATCGTTTTCGTTCATCAAGACGCTGTGCTCCCAGTAATCCCCCCCCCGTAGACCGTCTGGAAATCCTCCGTCATCAGTTTTTTGAAGATAAATATCCAGCTCTTTATCGCCATTAAAATCTGTAGCTAGCAACGTGGCACCTTTAAAATCCCCGAGTGATCTGCGTTGAAGCCAATTTGTGAACGTGTTAGTTTCTGCTGTACTCGACTGGTACTGATCCCCAAAGTTTCTTGAAGTAGGGTTGATTTTAGCCTTGTAAGTAAACGCAAATCGTACATCACTGGTTATCCAAGTGGTATTCGAGGCATTGAATACATTAATATTAAATGGGTACGAAGGATTCGTGGGCGTATTAATCACCAATTCTGTCCCGGCAGCGTTCACCGAAATCACATTTGCCTTCGACTTTCCGAAGAACACCTCGTTTTCAGACGCGGTTGAACTAAACCCAGAGCCCGAGATGGTCACTTGCGATCCGGCCAAGCCATTATTGGGCGCCACACTGGTGATTTGTTGAGCATGCATCGCGCTGCTAAACAGCACCAACATTAAAATAGATTTGAGCAGATTTTTCATTTCAGTTGTTTATTGAATGATCGTGCCCCAAATTTATTTTGATCCAACATGAACACATGAGTAAGAAAAATATTACCTTTGCGCAATGCGAGGAAGATTCTTACTTTTATCTAATTTTCTTATACTAGGCCTTTATTCTCAAGGGGTTGGGACAAATGGGTATGTCTTCGAATTACTGAACGAACAGTTCGTTTCGATCGTTGAAAAAGAGGACTCTGTCCTTTTTCTAAGCGACCAAAAAAATATCTTCTACCTAAATTCTAGCGGGTACATCTCATCTACCCCGGAATCTACTTTGAAACCCATTAAAGAAATTCTTCATTTTACCATTATCGATGGTGCGATTCACGCCTCCAACAAAGCGAAACTCGCCCATAGATTTCCAGGAAAGAGTATTCGCTTTATGGATTCGGTGTACACGGCGAGTTACAGTGGTTTGTTTAAGGAGGAGGAACCCTTCACAGAATTGACCTATTCAAACGGGACGATACGCACCTTTGGCGATAGCACTTTTGTCTCCTGGG
>CAZUBV010000152.1:0-3518 GCA_964618875.1 uncultured Flavobacteriaceae bacterium | reverse complement strand
GGCCCTATAGTTTTTTGGTAACAGCATCACCACATGCAACCCTTGGTGAACAACTCACCTTACTGGTTAAAGGTGACTCGCTTGATGCTGTGGCGCTTCTTACTGAGCTGTCAAATTTTGAATGGCCGAAGTATCATAAGCCTAAAAAAATACTGTGTGTGCCCGATTTTGTCTACACACATTCTGGGAAGGTAGACGTAAAAAGAACCTTAGAGTTACACTTGAAGTAACCCCATGTTAAAGGGTGGTATTTCTGAATTGTGATTGGCCATATCAATACCTAATGATAGGAGTTTTCGAGTTTCAGTAGGATCAATAATAGCATCCACCCAAAGTCGCGATGCAGCAAAATAAGGAGAAGTACTTTGTTTGTATCGTTCACTAATTTGTTGCAGTAACTCTTCCTCTTTGATTGGATCAATTTGCTCGCCTGTTTTTTCAATCTTTGCACGCTCGATCTGAAGTAATACTTTTGAGGCTGAGCCTCCACTCATTACGGCAATTTCAGCCGAAGGCCATGCTACAATGAGTCGAGGATCATAGGCTTTTCCGCACATAGCATAATTACCTGCACCGTATGAATTTCCGACAACAACGGTAAATTTTGGAACTACGGAGTTACTGACGGCGTTGACCATTTTCGCTCCATCCTTTATGATACCGCCTTGCTCACTTTTGCTTCCTACCATAAATCCAGTTACATCTTGTAAGAAGAGTAGCGGAATTCGCTTTTGATTACAATTGGCTATGAAACGTGTTGCTTTATCTGCGGAATCACTGTAGATTACTCCACCAATTTGCATCTCACCTTTAGCATTTTTTTCGATTTTCCGTTGGTTTGCAACGATCCCAACTGCCCATCCGTCTATTCGAGCATATCCAGTAATTAGACTTTTTCCATACGCTGCTTTGTAGGGGAGGAAGGAGTCTGCATCTACGAGTGATTCAATAAGTTCCATGGTGTCGTAGGCTTCGCCCCGAGTTGCTGGAAGGATGGTTAGTAGTTCTTCGTCTGCCTTTTTAGGTAAAATTGGTGTGATACGGTCAAATCCGGCTTTGGATCTTTCAGCTAGAGATCCTACCAATTTTTTTAAGATATCTAATGCTTCTTTGTCATCTTTTGCTTTGTAATCGGCAACCCCAGAAATGGCATTATGTGTATGCGCGCCTCCTAGAGTTTCGACGTCAACAGTTTCACCAATAGCCGCTTTTACAAGGTAGGGACCAGCAAGGAAAATCGATCCAGCTCCCTCTACCATAATCGTTTCATCACTCATTATGGGCAAATAGGCTCCTCCGGCAACACACGAACCATGAACAACCGATAGTTGTGGGATGCCCATGGCGCTTAACTTCGCGTTATTTCTGAAAATCCTTCCAAAATGCTCCTTATCTGCGAAAACCTCATCTTGAAGCGGAAGGTAAATTCCGGCGCTATCTACCAAATATAAAATCGGGATCTTGTTTTCTAAGGCGATTTCTTGAGCCCTCAGATTTTTCTTCGCAGTAATTGGAAACCAAGCACCAGCCTTGACCGTTGAATCATTAGCTACTATCACACACATGCGCCCCTTTACGTAACCGAGCACGCAAATTACCCCTGCAGCGGGACATCCACCTTCGTTTGGATACTGATCAAACCCAGAAAATGCACCAATTTCTTGATAGGGACGACCCTTATCGAGTAAATAGTTAACTCGTTCGCGGGCTGTTAATTTTCCATTTTTTCTTTGTTTGGCAAGCTTATCTTTTCCTCCGCCCAAATAAATGGATTCAAGCCGAGTAGTTAACTCCTTGATCTCGTTGCGGTGAACGATTTCATTTTCAAGTTGCTTTTTCGTCTTTTTCATAGGGAGTATGAAGGTACAATTTATTAGCTCATTTTTACGACCTTTGGTGCCCACAACAATTACAAAAACATGAATAAAAATACGGTTTTAGCTTACGCTACTTTTCTGATGATTTTTATGGGTTTAGTCCTTCTCGCTCTTGCAGCTTTTAAATACGACGAGGTTGCCGGATGGGGATTTGCGACAGTAGGCATCGGTTTTTTTGCTATTGCCTGGGTTTTTAATGCGCTCAAAGGGAGAGTTTAATTCACAGTTTTTTATATATGTCAGACGATAAGAAAGTTATTTTTTCGATGTCAGGAGTGACAAAAACCTTTTCAGGTGCTCAAACTCCTGTACTTAATAATATTTATCTAAGTTTTTTTTACGGAGCCAAAATCGGTATTCTCGGTTTGAATGGATCGGGTAAATCTACGCTGTTAAAGATTATCGCTGGGATTGATACCAACTACCGTGGAGATGTTGTTTTTTCTCCAGGATACACCGTCGGATACCTTGAACAAGAGCCAAAACTCGATGAGACCAAAACAGTTATTGATATTGTAAAGGAGGGTGCAGCAGAGACGGTTGCTATATTGGATCGTTATAATGAGATAAACGATTTATTCGGGCTTCCTGAGAATTACGAAGATGCGGATAAAATGCAAGCCCTGATGGATGAGCAGGCGCGTCTTCAAGACCAGATTGATGCCACAAACGCTTGGGAGCTTGATACGCGTCTAGAAATAGCTATGGATGCATTACGTACTCCAGAACCAGACACCTCTATTTCTGTTTTATCTGGAGGGGAGCGCAGAAGAGTCGCGCTATGTAGGTTACTTCTTCAACAGCCGGATGTACTTTTGCTTGATGAGCCTACTAACCACCTTGATGCAGAATCTGTTCTTTGGTTAGAGCAGCATTTATCACAATACGCTGGAACCGTTATCGCAGTTACGCACGACCGTTATTTCTTAGATAATGTTGCGGGTTGGATTTTAGAACTTGATCGAGGAGAGGGTATTCCGTGGAAGGGAAATTATTCGTCATGGCTTGATCAAAAGACCAAAAGACTCGAAAAGGAGAATAAGCAAGCCAGCAAACGTCAAAAAACGCTGGAGCGAGAATTAGAATGGGTACGGCAAGGAGCTAAAGGCAGACAAACTAAGCAAAAGGCACGTCTTAATAATTACGACAAACTTCTTAGTCAAGACCAGCGTCAATTAGAAGAAAAGCTAGAGATCTACATTCCCAACGGGCCTCGTCTAGGCACCACGGTGATCGAAGCTCAATCCATTAAAAAAGGATTTGGCGATCGTCTATTATATGAAGAGTTGAGTTTCAAATTACCACAAGCCGGGATTGTTGGCGTTATTGGTCCGAACGGAGCAGGAAAAACAACCTTGTTTAAAATGATCATGAATGAATTGGCTCCTGATGCGGGTAGTTTTACCGTTGGAGAAACTGCTAAAGTGGCCTATGTCGACCAAACCCATAGCAATATAGATCCAGAAAAGAGCATATGGGAAAATTTCTCAGGCGGACAAGAACTTATACTCATGTCTGGTCGAGAAGTAAATTCACGAGCTTACCTGAGTCGTTTTAATTTCTAAGGCAGCGAACAAAACAAGAAAGTAAAACTGTTGTCTTGGGGAGAGCGGAAACGCCTTCATTTGGCAATGACGTTAA
>CAZUBV010000151.1:0-3531 GCA_964618875.1 uncultured Flavobacteriaceae bacterium | reverse complement strand
GCTGTTAGAATTAGGGTAAAAAGAATAATTTTTTTGAGCATTACTGGTCATTTCTCATTAGGCCAAGACGCTTGAGCATCTTTTTTTCGAAATTCCAGAAAAATTCAAACTGACCAAATAGCCACCCAAATACGACAAGAAGTACCTGATATATCGGAAAAATAAGTAGGATTCTCGCTGGCCAATAGACCCAAGGCGCACTTGAGTTGTCAATTCCAAATAGATGTACTACTGGTGAAGCAAGCTTTGCCGCAGAACTTCCTGTTATTGCAAACACAATAAAAATTAAAGCGAGTTGTAGGTTACTTGTAACCCCCCATTTTGTTTTAAGACGCTGAAAATAGGAGTTGTTCTTATGCATTTGATTCGGTGTATTTGATAACTTCTACAAGGGTCTCTACACTCTCTTTGCTAAGTGCATTATACATGGATGCACGATAACCACCCACGAGTCTATGACCTTTTATGCCTACAATCCCAGCCTCCTCACAAAGCGACTCAAATCGCTTAGCTACGCTACTGTTTGCTATTGTAAAAGTGATATTCATCTGCGAGCGATTCTTCTTGTCAGCAAACCCTTCAAATAGATCGCTATGATCGATAGCCTCATATAACAAAGCTGCTTTTTCACTGTTGCGTCTGGCAATTTCTGATAGCCCCTGGGCTTTTAACCACTTCAGATTTAATAAACTGGTGTATACTGCAAAAACAGAAGGGGTATTGTACATAGATTCTGCTTTGATGTGCTTTTGATAATCGAGTAGTGAAAATTTAATTCGAGGACTAAGCTGCTCTAGAAATTCATTTTTAATCACCACAAGGGTTGTTCCAGCCGGACCAATATTCTTTTGTGCTCCCGCATAAATGAGATCAAAGGTTTCATAAGATCTTTGGCAAGAAAAAATGTCCGAGCTCATATCTACCACTAAGGGTTTTAGAAAGGATTCAAAACTAGGATACTGCGTACCGTAAATGGTATTATTGGTCGTAAGATGCAGGTAATCGTGCCCGCTTTGAAGAGATTCCTTAAGAAGTTTTAGATCAGGTGTTTTTTTGTAACCATCAATTGATCCGTCATAAAGTATATCAACTATACCTACTTTTTTTGCTTCTTCGATGGCCTTTTGACTCCAAACACCGGTATCTGCGTAAGCAGCAGCACGGGTTAAGAAATTCTCGGGTACCATAGAAAACTGAAGCGAGGCCCCTCCGTGAAGGAAAAGTACCGTGTGGCTATTCGGACTCAGTTCCATAAGTTCAAGAACAAGTGATCGCGCACTTTCGAAAACTGAAACAAAGGCTTCGGATCTATGGCTAATTTCAAGAATCGACAATCCAGACTCTTCGAAATTAAGTACAGATTCGGCAGCTTTCTCAAAAACAGAAGGGGGAAGTATACAGGGCCCTGCCCCAAAATTATGCTTCTTCATCATAAGTTGAAGTCAAAAGAAAATGCAAGGTATCAATTTGGTCAGCAAAATCCCACAAATCGGGATATTGCGCAGTTCCAAAACTCATATGTGAAATTGGACAGCTAGAATCACTGACTACACACTGAATTTGATTACGGTTGTGGGTTACAAACTGCTCAACTTCATCAATTTCATGGTAATAGGTATAGTACAATACACCTAGTGGTGACTTTATCTCATCCTTTTCAATAAGAAGTACGTGACCTAAGTCATAAAACCGCTCTTGGTTCATCAGGTAAATTGCTTTCTGATAATCGTAGTTATTGGCGTATTTATTATGATTGTATAAATAATTAAAACCTAAAAAAGCCTCTTTTAGCAGCTCGAAGTTAAAATTGTGCGGTATGAAGAGTTGTGTAACGTTTCGGCAACCCAAGCCGAAATAGGTAAAAATATCCTCACCGAGTAATTGCAGATCAGCTGTGGTAGTATTTGGAGTGATTACGCCAATCGATGATCTGTTTTTACGAATTATCGAAGGGTATTTTGAAAAATAATGTTCAAAATACCGAGCACTATTGTCACTTCCGGTGGCAATTACATGCGTGAATTCAGAGGCGATGCCTTCTACATACTCAATATAATTCTTTGCCTTTGGACAGTGTTGAATGATCCAACTCGTAAGGAAAGGCAATACTAACTTATCCTTAGATGCTAGTTTAATCAACGATTTTTCACCGGAAAGAAAACAACAAACAAGGTCGTGCATTCCCACAAGCGGAATGTTACCTGCAAGAATTAACAGAACTGTTTTGGGTTTTTTAGAACTGCTATCCTGTGCAATTTGGTATGGTGCAACAAAAGTGGTAAGGCGATCGTTATCGAGCAGTTTAGCCCATGCCTGAATAGCTTTTTGTGTAAATTCGGAGGTAAACCAAGGGTTTTCACGTTCGACCTGTGTAATAAGGTTTGTGAACGCTGCAGAGGATTTTTTTCCGAGTTCGGTCTCTTGCCTAAGATAATCACCTAAATCTGACAATACTTGGATTCTTTCGCTAAGAGTGAGAGTGTTGATTTGTTTACTAGCCAAGACGCACCTATTTTTGTGCAAAAATAAGACATTAGCTATGGCAATCATCATAACCGACGAGTGTATTAATTGTGGAGCCTGTGAGCCAGAGTGCCCCAATACTGCAATTTATGAAGGTGCGGATCCTTGGCGATACAGCGATGGTACGAAACTAAAGGGTTCTATCAACCTTTTAGACGGTAAACCCATCGATGCAGATCTTGCGCAACCCGCTATTAGCGATGAATTTTATTATATCGTTCCCGGCAAGTGTACCGAGTGTATGGGATTTCATGAAGAACCTCAATGTGCTGCGGTTTGTCCGGTAGATTGTTGTGTGCCGGATCCAAACCAGGTTGAAACCGAAAAGGAACTTCTAGCCAAGCAGCAATTCATGCACCCCTCGAACTAATCACCTAATCTAATCACTTCCTAATTTATGAAAGCAGGTATTGTGGGTTTACCAAATGTTGGTAAATCAACCCTTTTTAATTGCCTATCTAATGCTAAAGCTCAGAGTGCGAATTTCCCTTTTTGTACTATTGAACCAAACGTGGGGGTGGTTTCTGTTCCTGATCCGCGTTTACAAATCCTCGAGACGTTAGTCGTACCTGAACGTGTAGTTCCAGCTACCGTTGAGATTGTAGACATTGCTGGATTAGTTAAAGGAGCATCTAAAGGAGAAGGTCTTGGGAATCAATTCCTTGGAAACATACGCGAGACCGATGCGATCATTCATGTGTTGCGCTGTTTCGATGATCCAAATATTGTACATGTGGATGGAAGTGTTGATCCCATTAGAGATAAAGAAACTATAGATATTGAATTGCAACTCAAAGACCTTGAAAGTGTGGATAAACGACTTGAGAAGGTTTCTAGAGCTGCTAAAACTGGAAATAAAGAAGCCATAAAAGAAAAAGAAGTACTTGATAAGGTCAAAGCTTGCCTAGAGGCAGGAAAGTCGGTTCGTACGTTGAAACTTGACGTAGAAGACCATCGTCAGTTTGTCGAACCCCTACAATTTATCACAGATAAACCCGTGCTGTATGT
>CAZUBV010000150.1:0-3547 GCA_964618875.1 uncultured Flavobacteriaceae bacterium | reverse complement strand
TCCAACCTTTGGATAGGTTCGGAAGCAAGAGTTGCACGAAAATACGATCCAGCACCATATAGAGCATAATTATGCGTAATGCGGCCCCGTACCAGCCCACAAATGATTCACTATAAACCAATGCAAATATAAGTGGAGGAAATAGTAGAATGACTTGGCTACTTACCCATCCAACCCCAAGCTGAAGAGATTCTTTAATAAGAGAAACTAAGCTCGTAATCGAGTTTTTTGTTACTGTGTGGTTTGAAAAGACCAAATGCCTTTTATACAGGCTAATTACCCATAGTAATAGGGAAGCAATCCCCACCGATATACCATAGTAGACCGGTAGCTTCTCCAAGTCATCTGCTTGTTGAATACCATACACGATAAAGCCAAAAAATACCGTAGCCTGAAGTGCTTTAATCGCTTGTAAACTAAAAAAATCCTGCTTTCCTGAAAATAACCACTCCGTATGCAAAGCATAGGGTATCAAACTAAATAGTAAGAGCCAAATCAGTGCATTTATTTCCTCGGAATAGGGTAAAAATGGTGAGATTATAAACAAAATAATCAACGCAATAAGGGCCCATAGACACTTACCAAAAAACAGCTCAGCAGCACTAAAAACTTGTTCATCGGCTTTTTTTGCCATTTCTCTGGTTCCTAATTGCATAATTCCTACATCCGAAAACCATAGCATATAACTAAAAATAGCTAAGGCAGTGGTCCATATCCCATAGCTTTCGGGCCCTAAGACCCGTGCAAGGACCATGCTACTTACAAAGCCTAAGCCTCTAGCTACCATGTCACCAATGGCTAAACTCGCTACTTTCTGGGTGATGCTACTCATGCCTAGTACTATGAGTTGAGGAATGTAATCGGTCAATGATCTGACGTAGTTCATCTTTTCCCGTAAAAAGTTGAACCCTTGAATCATTACGATGGCTTGAAAATATCCCAATATCGGGTGCAATCACCTTTCTGCTGTATGATAAGGCCATCATTAAACCACCCGAACTGTGGATGTTTTGATAATTAAAGAGGCAATAATCCGATGCAGAAAGTAAAAACGGATATTCTTCTTCAGGAAAAAAATGGGGGAGATGGCTAAAATATTGTGGAAGCTGTGTAATCGCGGTTGTTATTTGCTGATGGTACGTCTCCTGACCCTTTTTCACTGGTCCGGCTATGATAACATGTATTGTGTCTCTCGAAATTCCTGCCTCAACAGCTTCGATAAACAACTCAACAAACTCCAATATACCTTTGTAGGCACTTATATTACCAAACAATAAAAGGATAGTGGCATCCTCGGGTATCGTACAGGAATAACGCCTGTTCAGTTCATCAATGGCAGTAGATCGGTCTTTAATGTCAGCTGGAAAGCTAGGATGAGGTACTACACACCACTTAGTACTATCCAATGGAATATCTAAATAGTTAGACGTTCTCTCCAATAATGCTTCTGAATGTATGTGCAGCCTCTGAGCTCGCTTAGCCATACTACGATGAAGCCACCGGTGAGGCCCAAGCCATTTCCGATCATGAGGTTCTAAATTATGAACCGTCCAAATGATAGGTGTACCTAAAGCACTGAACAGACTAAACCACAGAAGCTTATAAGGAAAAGCTAAGAGTGATTTTAGATCTTGGAACTCCAGCCAATGATAATGCAAAGCGACTTTTCCGCGGTGCCTAAGAGCAAGAAAGGGCAGTAATAGATGCTTTAATGCATTAATGCTTTTTAAGGAATAAGGAGCCGGACTTTGTTCCAACAAATCTGAGTACAAGAGATAGAGATAATCCGTCTTTGGAAACTTTTCTCGAATGGGTGGGAAAACAAGCACCAAAGAACCACGGGGCAACAAATCCTCATAACATTCGGTGATGTTTTCAAAGTGAGTATAGGAAGTACTAAGATTCATAAGGTAGATCGTTCATGATACCGACAAACTTCTACTTAAATAGGTACTGTAAACCAACCGAGTGCACAGTCCCAAAACCAGTATCAAAAGGGATAATCGCGTAATTAAATCGGATATCGGGAAGTACATAACCCACACCAAATGAATAGGGACGTGCTGTATTACCTGTTCTTACTCCGCTGGTAAGTTGTAAGGTTTCTGCTATTAATAGCTCTAATCCCACCTTGGTATATGGATTGGGATTAAAAAACTCACCTTGAGCTGAACCAGAATTTTCATTGAGAGGGTAGATATAATCCGCATGCACTCGCATAAATACTGGTAATTCAGGGTTTTTACTACCGCTCCACTCTAATAAACCTACAGATAGTCCGCTAATCCAAGCCTTTGGTAGTGGTGTTGCTTCTACATCTAGTGATTGCATTTCTCCTAAACTTCGTAACGCACTGCCTAACTGAATCCGATCTTTAGCAAAGGAACGAGATAAGCCAATATTAAAGGCATATCCATTTGAACGATAGGGATAGATTTCTTCGCTAATATAATGCACACTCGCGCCTGCATTAAACCATTTAAATGATTGAGCGTAGGCCGCAGAAATGCTTAGATACTGCACTGAAAATAATCCATTGGTTGGCCCGGGCTCGTCTCTTTGCTCTAAATCCTGAAGTCCTGCACTGTAAAAACTTATGGCAAATGCACGATTGTCTAGTTTTTTATGAAAGGAGCCAAAGATATTTTTTGTATCGGCAATCCAATTCGTATATCCGATTTCAATGGAAGATCGCTCCGAGCTAACCAACAAAGAGGGATTACCAAAGGAGTTGCTTCCGCCTTGCCCCCAAGCACTGCCTGCTTCTGAGAGGGAAAGAGCAAATGGATTAGGGGCAACGTCCAGCAAAGCCACGCCCGAACGCTGGGCATGTATGGTGGCCTGGCTTGTCCAGAGAATCAACAAACTATATATGAAAAAACATGTACGAGCATGCAATAGATTAGAAGAGCAGCTTTTTTGAAAATCGGTAATAGTTGTCATAGACAGAATATCATAAAATATATCGTAGGGTAAAAATATGCGTAGATTTTAAGTGATCACTACTGGTTGAAAATCCATAATCTACCTTTAATGCAGGTTGAAAGGGCATAGAGAGACTAAATCCACTACGCCATTCATTTGAAGATAACCCACCTAAGTAGCGGTTCCAACCCATATGTAAGCGGAAAAAAGGGTGGAGTGATCGGGAAGCTGCTATACGGAGAAAACTGGCACTAGTAAAACGTGTTTCAAGTGTTTCTATATATTGTACAGATGCACCATCCGCCAGGAATAATTCTCGTGTAGTAACCTCCGAACTAAATCGTTTTATCTCATATTCTGCAAACAAATTGGTATCCATTAGATACGTACTAACACTCGTTTTTAGCCTTAAGGGCATGGCTTCGACTCGATTTCTCGATTGAGGTTGATTGTATAGATCTCCAGAATTCCAGGTATGTTCCGCTAATAAATCTTGTACCACGAATGCCCAATGGGTATGTTGGCTTAGCTTGAACAGCATACCTATATCCACACCCACACTAGTAGAGGCTTTCATTTCGGCATGATCATCGGCTCGGTTTATTTTAAAGCCTATACCCGC
>CAZUBV010000149.1:0-3603 GCA_964618875.1 uncultured Flavobacteriaceae bacterium | reverse complement strand
TGCTTGAGGGCTTATCAGCTGGCGAGTATCTAGTGCTTCGTGCGCAACAAAAGGTTAAGGGTCACAATCGATACCATGATAATGGCAGCGGTAAGACCGTAATAACTGCTTACAAGTCCATACGCTTCAGCGCTTATCCCAAGAATTACAGGGCCAATCAGGAACCCTGAATATCCGAACCCAGCAACAAGTGCGATGGCTTTATTCGAAGAAATAGCTGTTGCCCTTCCGGCCATTCTAAATAGTTCGGGAACCATCACCGAGAGTCCAGCACCTATAGCGCTAAAACCAAGAATGCTCGAAAGAGTGGTGCCCCATAAAACACCGAGATAGCCTAAAACAGCGATCACAGAACCAAGAAATAGCACCCCTTCAGATCCGATTTTTTCACTTAGTGCGTCTCCGAAAAAACGTCCGAGTGTCATCGTTATGGAGAAACTTAAAAACCCAGCGCCTACTAAAAATTCAGCAGTACCTACGACTTCTGATAAGTAGAGTCCACTCCAGTCAACAATCGCCCCTTCGCTACCCATTACTACAAACGAAATCACCCCGAGAAGTAGGAGTGGTCTGAGGTAGTTTGATCCTTTTGACTTTTCAGTATTTAGCGTGGAACAGACTCCAGCGTACTGCTGAACAAGGTTTAGGTTTACGGTAATGATAAGGATGATGATCAAAAGAATGTGTAGGAGTGCGCTATCAAAAATGGGAATTAAGAAGGTTCCTAGACCTGCAACTACACCCCCAAGACTGAAAAATCCGTGCATTGCAGCCATGAGTGTCACCTTGTCGTCTTTTTCAATTTGAGAAACAGTGGCGTTCATTGAGACGTCTAAAAACCCTTGAGCAGCTCCAACCAAAAAGAGTGCAATACATAAGGTGATATAGCTTCCTGCCAGAAAAGGCCCGGCTCCAAAAACACTTAACAGTAGTAGACCCCAAGCGGTCGCTTTTCCGCAGCCAATACGATCGTTAATCGTTGGAGCAAGGGTAAGCGAAACAAACGAGCCTAGAGCCATCGCGAAAATAGCTATACCCAGTTCGGCCTTGTCAATGCCCAAGTGCTGTTTGATTTGAGGGATGTAAATAGCCCAGGTGCCATACACCAAATTCAGACACAGAAAGGCATAGGCCGGAGCGAAGTACCTTTTGTTGCTTAAAATGAGCCTTAGTGAATTCATAGATCTAGCGCGCAAAGATGTAAAAGATTTTGATTGGTTGAACGACCCTATCATCGATCTTATTACCTTAGGCTCTCTTAAATCGACAATTATGAAAGAACAAAATTTCAAGAATCACGCTCGCACCGTACCTGGATTTCATGGCGCATTATTTTTACTTATTGTGTTGTTTGGTGGCGGAGCGATTAGTCATTTTATACGGTCATCTTCAGATAACTTTTACTTGGCGAGCCTACTTCTAATTTTGTTTCCCATTTTCGTCTTGTTTATGTGGTTTACCAGAACATTCGCCCTTAAAGCTCAGGATAGAGCTATTCGTGCCGAAGAAAAGTTGCGTTATTTTCTGATGACACAAAAGCCCATACCCGAAGATTTGAAACTTTCTCAGATCATTGCGCTTCGTTTTGCTTCGGATAAGGAATATCTCGAACTACTCGAGCGTGCCCGATCGGAAAAGCTGTCGGCTAAGGAAATTAAAGCACAAATCAAAAATTGGAAAGCAGATTACCACCGCGTGTAATGAAATTTCGTCAGCCTATTTTTTTTGGTTTTGTTGTACTAAACATCCTGTTTAGTACGCAGTTTATTACTGCCCAAAGCAATTTTAGTTTTATGCCCGAAGGCCAAGTTAATTTGTTAGCAGATACTGAAGGAAGTGCCTATTTATACATTGGCGGACCAACCTTAAAGCTGTTTGAAAAAGAAACCCACTCGTTAGGCCTAGAATATGTGCCATCGTTGCGTTTTAGACCCTCAGCAGCCGAAGGTCGAAAAGTGGTTACCCTTACTGGAGCTGGGCTTTTTATGGTGCACAAACCATCGCGTATTAAATATAATCTGGTTTCGTATTATGATGCTCCCTTGGGCGAATGGACTCTCGCTTTTGGGATTGGATACGTGTTTTCTAAAAAGCTAAAGCCTTGCCCAGATTTGTAGACTAGGTTGGGGCAGCGAACGCGTACTATTTTTGAGTAACTTGAAGGCTTTCTTATGCCTTACTCATGAAAAAACTACTCCTTATCTTCCTCGCTTTAGCGGGATACGTTCAGTTACACGCACAGGATTATTTTCTAAAACGCTACCAGCCGTATCAGTCTCAAATTTCTACCCCTCAGTCGTTTTTGGGTTATGGAATAGGTGAGCAGCACACACGTCACGATCTTATTGTTGCCTATTTGGAGCGGCTCGCCGAGCAGAGCTCGCGAGCTCAACTTATCGAATATGGGCGTACACATGAAGGGCGTCGGCTAGTTATGCTGGTTGTGTCTAGTGAAGAGAACTTAGCTCGGCTAGATGCTATTCAGAAAGAACATTTAAAATCGGTTGATCCGGCATCAAAAGAACAAACGGGCCTAGATATACCCCTAATTATTAATCTGGCATATAATGTACATGGTAACGAGCCTTCGAGTTCTGAGGCTGCGCTGCTGTCTGCTTACACGCTGTCAGCTTCTGAAAGCCCTGAGATTAAAAACTACTTAGAACACGCCGTTATTTTCATAGATCCAACGATTAACCCCGATGGGCGTGATCGCCATACCTATTGGGCGAACATGTACAAGGGGACGCCGCTGGTTGCAGACCCTCAAGACGCTGAGCACAATGAATACTGGCCAGGCGGAAGAACCAATCACTACTGGTTTGACCTCAATCGCGATTGGGTACTAGCGGTACATCCTGAGAGTAAAGGTAAACTAGATTGGTACCACAAGTGGTATCCTAATGTGGTTACCGATTTTCATGAAATGGGTACACAAAGTACCTACTTTTTTGAGCCGATGAAAGCGAACGGATCTCTTGATCCGATTATGCCGAAAGAGAATTACGTAGAACTTAATGAGCTTTATGGAGGGTACTTTTCAAAGGCCCTAGACTCTATAGGATCATTCTATTTTACAAGAGAAGCCTTCGACGGAACCTATCCGGGTTATGGTTCATCGTACCCAGATTTACAGGGAGGTTTGGGATTATTATTTGAGCAAGCTAGCTCAAGAGGTTTAAAACAGACCACGGCTTTTGGCGAGATTACGTTTGCTTTTACGATCCGGAATCAGTTTGTTTCTAGCATGACTACACTCGAGGCAGCTGTCCAGAATAAAAACCGCATGCGCACCTATCAGCGCGAGTTCTTTGATAGTGCAATTTCGAGAGCAGCCAAAAATCCGATTAAAGCCTATCGGTTCAAAGAACCTGATCGCAACAAGGCAAAAGCCTTTATCGAACTTATGGAGCACCATAAAGTGAAGGTTTATAAAGACAAGGATGCCTATGTGATTCCGACTCGACAAGCGCAATACCGAATAGTTCAGACTGCTTTTGAAACGTATGAGAAATACCGCGACAGCGTGTATTACGATGCCTCTGCCTGGTCACTGGCCAATTTTTATCAGTTAGATTATACCTCATTAACGAAGGTTCCTGT
>CAZUBV010000148.1:0-3665 GCA_964618875.1 uncultured Flavobacteriaceae bacterium | reverse complement strand
GGCAAGTGACACGCCAAATTCCTTTGTCGAGGCTGCTGACAAAACCGTTCATGCCGTAGTTCACGTAAAAAATGTGAGCGAATCAAAAAATCCGCAAAGTTTACTGGATTTTTTCTACGGTTACGAAAGCTTTAGTCTTCCGCAAGTAGGAACAGGCTCTGGTGTTGTGGTATCTCCAGACGGATATGTTGTAACCAATAACCATGTGATCGACGGAGCGACCGCACTTGAAATCACATTAAATAATAATGCTAGTTATCCAGCACGCGTTATTGGTACAGACCCCAGTTCAGATCTTGCTCTGTTAAAAATTGATACAGAAGAGGAACTACCCTATTTAGTTTTTGGAGATTCTGATCGAAGCGAAGTCGGTGAATGGGTTCTAGCTGTTGGAAACCCATTCAACCTCACATCAACGGTAACTGCTGGAATTATCTCGGCTAAGGCACGATCTATTTCTTCAGAGAGCAACCTTTCTTTTATACAAACCGATGCAGCTGTAAACCCTGGCAATAGTGGTGGTGCACTAGTAAACACCCGTGGCGAGCTTATTGGTATAAATACAGCTATTAAATCCCGTACAGGCTCCTACGTTGGGTATTCGTTTGCAATCCCAAGTAACACCGCCAAAAAAGTGATTGAAGATCTTTTAGAATTCGGTAAGGTTCAACGCGGAATTTTAGGTATTTCTGCACTACGAGCAGAATCTGCAGAAGCAGTGCGAAAAGGTATTGATCAAATTGAAGGGGTCTACATTTCAGAAGTTGCTCCAGGTTCAGGTGCTGAGACAGCCGGACTACAAGCAGGTGATGTAATTAAAAAAGTAGACGAAATTGCTATTAAAAACTTCACTGCCCTTACTGGTTATCTTTCTGCTAAGCGTCCCGGAGATAAAGTCATAATCGAAATTGACCGATCAGGTGAACGAATCACTACCCCGGTAACACTCATGAAAAATGAAACTGCAGATCTAAGTAGACTTGGTTTACGGGTTCAAAACTTAAATGAGCAGACAAAGAAACGTTTTGGGAGAAGCAAGGGGGTAATTATCACTGCGGCCGCTGAGTATTACAGAAATTATGAGCTTGAAGGAAAACTCATAATCGCTATAGACGGAAATAGCATAGAGACAATCGAAGATGCCATAAAAGCTAACGAAAACTTAAGTGGCCGACGCGCACTTACACTTTTAGATGACAAAGGAACCAAAGAAACCCTAATCTTTAATTAGCTTTACCGCTCCAAACCAGTAGCGTGAGAATAGACATCATTACAGCCGTTCCTGACTTACTAAGCAGTCTTTTAAGCCACTCAATCGTTAAAAGAGCAGAGGAAAAAGGACTTTTCGAGCTTAGCGTTCATTCGTTACGGGAGTTCGGCTTAGGTAACTATAATCAAATTGATGATTATCCCTATGGCGGAGGCGCGGGAATGGTTCTGATGGCAGAACCTCTAGACGCGATACTAGAGGAGCTCACGAAACAACGCTCATACGATGCGATCATATACCTCACCCCGGACGGTACGCTTTGGGATCAAAAACAGGCCAATAAATTTTCGTTGCTAGAAAATATCATTATGATTTGTGGCCACTATAAAGGCATTGACGAGCGCATAAGAGAGCTTTGGGTTACTCATGAGATATCGATAGGTGATTTTGTATTGTCAGGAGGCGAGATAGCTGCTGCTGTGCTAACCGACAGTGTTGTTCGACTATTACCTGGAGTACTCGGAGATATGGAGTCTGCCCTAAGCGACTCGTTTCAGGACCAATTACTTGCACCACCAGTATATACAAGACCGTCAGAATTCAAAGGGTTAAAGGTTCCTGAAGTACTTCTTAGTGGAAACTTTAAAGCCATAGAAGCCTGGAATGAAGAGCAGGCATTAAAAAGGACCCAAGAAAGAAGGCCAGATCTGTTATTGTGATATAATTTTTCGATAATACCAATTGCAGTATTTAAATAAAAGTCTATTTTTGCACCCAGTTTTAAAGCATTCCAGGATGGAAAATCTAGTTCAATATGTAGAAAACACCGCTGTGGCTCAAAAAGAGTTTCCTAAATTCGGAGCGGGTGACACTATTACGGTATATTATGAAATTAAAGAAGGTGAGAAAACGCGTACTCAGTTCTTTAAGGGGGTTGTAATTCAAATCAAAGGATCAGGATCAACCACTACTTTTACTATTCGTAAAATGTCTGGAACTGTAGGTGTTGAACGTATTTTCCCAATGAATATGCCAGCGCTTCAGAAAATTGAAGTGAATAAACGAGGTAAAGTAAGACGCTCAAGAATATTCTATTTTAGAAGCCTTACTGGTAAGAAAGCTAGAATTAAAGAAGTTCGAAACTAATAGCTTCTATAAGTAATATGTTAAGCCGTGAGAAGTTATTTTTACGGCTTTTTTTGTGTCTTATATTTGCACCGCTTTTAGCTCAATAAAACAATTCGATGAAAAATATTTACTACACTTTAACTGACGAGGCTCCTGCCCTTGCCACCTTTTCTTTTTTACCGCTAGTACAGGCAATAACCCAACCAACAGGAATTACCTATTCAGTAAAGGATATATCCCTTGCTTCTCGAATTTTAGCCGTGTTTAATGATCGGCTTCCGAGTGAGCAACAAGTAGAAAATGCGTTGAATACGCTTGGTGAACTTGCGAATGAACCCACTACTACCATTATTAAACTCCCAAATATCAGTGCTTCTATTGTGCAGCTAAAAGCGGCGATAGCAGAGTTACAAGAAAAGGGGTATCACATACCTTCCTATCCAGATAATCCATGTAATGAAGAGGAAAAATTAATCAAATCACGTTACGATAAGGTTAAAGGAAGTGCAGTAAATCCTGTTTTGCGCGAAGGAAATTCTGACAGGAGAGCTCCACAAGCTGTCAAGAACTATGCAAAAAAGCATCCGCATTCAATGGGTGCATGGAGTGCAGAAAGTGCAAGCCATGTAAGTACGATGTCTTCTGGTGATTTTAAATCAAACGAGTGTTCGGCAACTATTGAATATGCAACTGAAGTCTCTATACGATTCAAAAATACTGAGGGAGTTGAAAGCATTTTAAAAGAGGGAATTAACTTAAAAGAGGGCGAAATTTTTGATACGACAAAAATGTCTGTAAACAAGCTCCGCTTATTCTTACAAGCCGAAATTGCGGACGCCACACAAAAAGGCCTCTTATTATCGGCGCACCTCAAAGCAACAATGATGAAAGTATCAGACCCAATCCTATTTGGGCATCTCATCGAAGTTTACTTTTCAGAGGTATTTGAAAAATACGGTACAGAACTTAAAAGTATTGGTATAGATCCGAAAGAAGGACTCCAAAGTATCTACACAAAAATAGAAAGTCTTGATGATTCAAATCTGAAATCAACCCTTTACGGAGCATTTCAGGAGGTCTTTGCTCAAAAGGCAGATTGGGCTATGGTAAACTCAGAAAAAGGAATCACCAATCTTCATGTTCCGAGCGATGTAATTATTGATGCATCAATGCCTGCAATGATCCGAAATTCAGGCAAAATGTGGGATAAGAATGGAGCCCTAAGAGACACCAAAGCAATAATCCCAGACAGTTCATACGCTGGAGTTTATAAGGCTACGATTGATTTCTGCAAGGAACATGGAGCGTTTGACCCTACCACAATGGG
>CAZUBV010000147.1:0-3677 GCA_964618875.1 uncultured Flavobacteriaceae bacterium | reverse complement strand
ACTATGGAACTCGTAAAGTCAATGGTAGACAAGTTTGTCAAGAGCACGACTAGAGAGATTTCAGTTGATTTCATCCAAAAGGTAGTCTGTGATTACTTCGACATGCCCCTTGAATTGCTCAAAAGCAAAACACGTAAACGTGAAATTGTACAGGCTCGTCAGCTATCTATGTACTTTTCTAAGCAGTTGACAAAGAATAGCTTAGCCTCAATTGGCCAACAATGCGGAAATAAAGATCATGCCACAGTACTACACGCATGCAGAACAGTGAATAACCTACGAGAAACAGACAAGCGTTTCAGAACCTACGTTGAGGAGCTGCAAAAACGATTGACTTTATCGTAATTAAATACGAGCGAATGCTATTTAGAGTCAGTATCTTCGGGTACTGACTCTTTTTTGTTATGAAAATACTAATGGTTTGTCTCGGGAATATCTGTCGTTCTCCCCTAGCCCACGGCATTTTAGAATCTAAACTCCCAAAAGGCTGGAGTGTAGATTCTGCCGGTACTTCAGGCTGGCATGAAGGAGAACGTCCGGATACTCGGTCCATTCTTGAAGCCAAAAACAACAACATCACCATCGACCATCAACGTTCTCGTCCGGTATGTGAGCAAGATTTCTATGACTTCGATATAATGTTCGCAATGGATTCTTCAAACTACTCGAACCTACGTAAAATGGCACCAGAAGAGGCATTGAAAAGTAAAGTTCGTTTGATTATGAACGAGGTTGAACCTGGGAAAAATATACAAGTGCCTGATCCTTATACTGGCGGACAAGATGGTTTTGCACATGTATTTAAAATGTTGGAAAGGGCCATTGATGCGTTTATAGAAAAGAACTAATGAAAGGAGTTATATACTTAATACCCAATACTTTGGGTGATACTGCAGGTGATAAAGTCTTGCCAAAAGATGTTCAGGAGATATTAGGTAAGCTAACCTACTTTATCGTCGAAAATGATCGTACGGCACGTGCTTTCATTAAAAGCATACATCCTGAAAAGAACCAACGTGAGTTAAGGTTCGAGATTATTGATAAACAAACGGATCCATTAGATCTTCCTTTGTTTCTTAAACCAGTCGAACAAGGTGAAGATGTAGGAATTATTTCCGAAGCAGGTGTGCCCTGTGTAGCGGATCCAGGCTCAGAGATTGTCAGTATCGCGCATCGTAAGGGGTTACGAGTGGTTCCTTTGGTAGGCCCCTCCTCCATTTTACTTGCACTAATGGCAAGTGGTTTTAATGGGCAACAATTCACTTTTAGAGGATATCTCCAATTTGATAAACCGATCAGAAAACGCGTGTTTCAAGCGATGATTAAAGATTGCAGGGATGGTATAACTCAAATTTTCATGGAAACGCCATACCGAAACAATAAATTGCTGGAAGAATTGGCCTCAACTTTACATCCAGAGACCAAGCTTTGTATCGCTGTAGATATTACCTTAGATACTGAATTTATTGTCACTAAGACCATTGCTCAATGGAAAAGTGAGCGCATTGATTTGCACAAACGGCCCGCGATATTTTTAATAGATTAAAAAATGACCGCAAACGAGGATAGAGATTATAATTTGGTGGACGGAGCCTTCAAGGATTTACTCAACAGTATAGAGTATAAGACTGAGGAAACTGATACACAGCTCATTACTCGTGCGTTTCAACTCGCCAAAGATGCACATAAAGGCGTGCATAGAAAATCTGGAGAGCCATATATTACTCATCCTATTGCAGTTGCACAGATTGTTGCCACTGAGATAGGCCTTGGACCAACAAGTATCGCTACAGCCTTAATGCACGATGTGGTCGAAGATTCAGATTATACCTTAGAGGATATCGAGAATATGTTCAATCCAAACATCGCTCGATTGATAGACGGATTGACGAAAATATCCGGTGTAGTTAGCATGGAAAGTAGCATGCAGCTAGAGAATTACCGGAAAATGCTATTGACCATTTCGGATGATGTACGTGTTATTCTAATTAAACTCGCCGATCGATTACACAATATGCGTACGATGCAAGGAATGCCTGCGCATAAGCAGTTGAAAATTGCATCGGAAACTCTTTTTATCTATGCCCCACTAGCCCACCGTTTGGGGCTTTTCCGCATTAAGACAGAGTTAGAAGATATTAGTCTTAAATATACAGAACCTGAAATGTTTGAGGAACTCTCCAGAAAAATGGATGAGCTTGTTCAGAGAGATTTCGAATACCTCAACAAATTTACTAGGACCATTAGCGGAGAACTGAAAAAGGCCGGCTTGAAGTTCGAAGTTAAGAAACGCACAAAGAGTATTTTTTCCATTCGTCGTAAAATGCGGAATCAACAGGTTTCTTTTGATGAAGTGTATGATAAATATGCTGTTAGAATTATTCTTGATACCAAGTTGGCAAATGAAAAATCTGATTGTTGGAAGGCGTATTCGGTCGTTACTGAAAACTACAGCCCAAACCCTAATCGTCTAAGGGATTGGATTTCCTCTCCAAAGAGTAACGGTTACGAAAGCCTCCATTCCACAGTTATGGGACCAGACGGTCACTGGGTCGAGGTTCAGATTCGCACCAAACGCATGGACGATATCGCTGAGAATGGATTTGCTGCACACTGGAAATACAAAGAAGATAGTTCAGGTAGTAATCAGTTAGATTCGTGGTTGCGCAGAATTCGCGAGTTCTTGGATAATCCGGACAACGATAGCGAAGATTTCATAGATAACTTTAAGATGAACCTCTTCTCTTCGGAGATATTTGTATTTACTCCTCGTGGAGAGATGGTGACTCTACCGAAAGGCGCTACAGCATTGGATTTTGCTTTTGATGTGCATAGTGAGGTTGGTGCTCATTGTTTGGGTACTAAGGTGAATGGAAAATTGGTCCCACTTAGTTCACCCTTAAAATCTGGCGATCAGATTGAGGTCCTTACTTCGATGAAGCAAGAACCGAAAGAGGACTGGTTGAGCTTCGTAAAAACGGGGAAGGCTAAGCAACGCATACGCCAGAGTTTAAAGAAAGAGAAGCAATTGATCACAGGCCAAGGGCAAATGGTCTTGGAGCGTAAACTTAAAGTGCTCAAGCTCAAGTCAACGCACAGCAACATCCAGAAGCTTGTTAATTACTTCGGGCTTAAGAATCCGGACGAGCTCTTTTATAAAGTTGGTTTGGGTGTCATCGACAACAAAAAGCTCCGTGAATACGCTAGGGAGACGGCCGGTCTCGTCAACTACTTCAAGCGTAGGATTGTTAAGAGTTCTTATGCCAAGCAAAAGCCATTAGAGAAGGCTGTCAAAAAAGATTTGATGCTTGTTTTTGGTACCGACGAGCACGACATGGAATATTCCTTAGCGAAATGCTGTAATCCTGTACCAGGAGATCGAGTCTTTGGCTTTGTCACGACGGCTGAAGGACTAAAAGTGCATAGAGACGATTGCCCTAATGCAGTGTTGCTACAAAGTCGTTTTGCGAATAGAACGCTTAAGGCGAAGTGGGTTGATAAAAAAGGATCGTTCGCGACTATCAACCTTCTTATTGAAGGTATGGATAGAATGGGGTTAGTAAATGATGTAACTAAAGTTATATCCAGCGAGCTAAGTTTGAATATAAAAGCAATTTCTTTTGCAGTAGATGACGGGTTATTCACAGGCCAAGTAACCATTGAAGTCGCTGATAAAG
>CAZUBV010000146.1:0-3697 GCA_964618875.1 uncultured Flavobacteriaceae bacterium | reverse complement strand
AAAAATCAAGAAGAAGTGAAGCAATACCAGGATTTAGTTAAGAAAGCGAGTCATATTTATTTTATTTCTCCAGTATGGTGGTTTCGTTGCACCCCACTTTTAGAAGGTTTCTTCGATCAAGTTTTTTCACCTGGATTTGCCTATAAATTTAAACCGCTAACCAAAACCTACGGAATACCAGTACCTTTGTTAGGTGATAAAAAAGTTCGGACCTATCTTACCCATGGCTCCCCACGATTACCCGTACTCACACTCTATGTGAATTCGGTGAGGTTACGATTAGAAATGGGGGTTTATTCGTTTGTGTTCGGTTGGTTTAAAACTAAAACCACCCAGTTTTGGAGTGTACCATTCATCTCGAATAAAAAGCGAATCAAGTATTTGGAACAAGTTCGAAAGCACGTGGATAAAGATGTTAAAAAGACACTATCTACTGCTTAGTTTGGCTTTTTTTTTGAGTGGTTTTCGCTCAAAGTTTTAAAAGCAAAATTGTTCAAGTTCACAATTCTTGGAGCCTAGGATTTTCTATCAAGCTAAGGGCGTACATTATTGATGTACTAAGTTATTGAGTCCCAATGGATGTGGATAGCGAGAATTTGTAGGGTCTAAATAGGAATATCTGTATGTATATTTAATTAATAAAATGTATATACATATTATTAGTTTGCATTACGTTTTTAAGTTTAAGATATTCTACCATTCCTGATTACGCAACTCTTATTATGTCTCATTGTTTAAGTTTAAATATCGGTTTGAAATAATATTCAGGGAATTTTAGGGCAAAAAATTTAAATTAAAGTAGATGAATCATATCCTTGAGATACTAAGGAGTAGGGTGAAGAGTACTCCTGATAAGATGGTTTATACATTCTTGAAAGATGGCTTAGATATAGAAAAAAGCTATACCTATGCCGAATTAGATCTTCATTCCCGAGCTATCGCAAAAGTGATGGGTGAACATGTAATAGGCAAGAGAGCATTACTTATTTTCCCACCGGGCATTGAATTTTTGGCTGCTTTTTTTGGCGCCCTATATGCAGGTGCTATACCCATACCTGCTCCACCTCCAGACAAAGCCCGGTTAAAGAGGACGCTCCCTAGATTACATTCAATCATAAAGGATGCAGGTGCAGAATTTATTATCACGGCTTCCACGCTTTCTGAAACCATGCAAGAGAATTTTGGAGAATTAGCCGAATCCAAGAAATGTAAGTGGATTTCGGTAGATGAAGTGGATCCAGATATTGGGTTGGATTGGAATATCATCAATGAGGTCGATGTAAATGAGCCCGCTTATCTCCAATATACCTCTGGTTCCACATCGATGCCTAAAGGGGTTATGGTCACACATAAAGGTATCATGGCCAATTGTGAGGTTATTACTCAAGTATTTGGGTATGATGAGAACTCAGTAGGGGTCGTTTGGCAACCGTATTTTCATGATTCAGGTCTGGTTGATGGTCTCATTATGCCCATATATCATGGTATACCTTGCTATGTCATGTCACCGTTGGCTTTTTTGAAAAGACCTGAACGATGGCTGGGAGCAATAACCCGTTTTAAGGGAACACATACTCAGGCACCAAATTTTGCATATGAACACAGTGTCCGGCGTATTAGTGATGAGGCTTTAAAGAAACTCGATTTAAGCTCCATGGTTTGTTTTTGTAGTGGTGGTGAGCCAAATCGAGCGGATACAGTAAACAATTTCATCGATAAATTTTCTGCGTGTGGCTTAAAGCCAGAAGCATTTAATTGTGCTTTTGGACTTGCTGAAGCCACCCTAATTGTCACAGCAAAAACCAAATTTGGTTCTCCGCAATTTATCCATATAGATCATGAGGCTTACAAAGATGATACTATTATTGAAGTACCGCTAACAGATAATCGAGGCATAACTATACCAAGTTGCGGAATAATCATTGACGATGTAGATGTAGTAATTGCCGACAAAGAAACCTTTGAAGAGCTCCCTGATGGTCTAGTTGGAGAGGTCTGGACAGGCGGTGATAGTATCGCTGGTGGATATTGGCAAAAACCTGAAATTAGTGAAGAAACATTTCGAGCTAGGTTGAAGAATAATCCTGAAAAAGGTCCTTACCTACGAACGGGGGATTTGGGTTTTATCATGCGAAATAACCTATATGTAACGGGTCGAGCAAAGGATTTGATTATTGTTGCAGGTGTTAATCATTACCCACAGGATATTGAGCAGACCGTTCACCGAGCCGATGAACAGATTCGAGTAGATCACTGTGTTGCTTTTTCTACGGAAGTAGAGGGTGAGGAACAATTAGTAGTTGTAACAGAAGTTAATTCAGCAAAAGTTGATTGGGACGAATTACTAAAAAATCTTAGAAGAGCCATATCAGAAGTTCATGAAGTTGATTTGTATGCTCTTCATGTGATTCGTAGAGGTTCTACATTTAAAACATCAAGCGGAAAATTACAAAGAAGGAAGTCAAAGCAGGCGTACGAAAATGATGAGTTTAAAACCTATTTTTCGTGGAATAAGCAACAGAGTAATCCTTCTGTTCCTGCGGCTAAACAAGGTAGAATTCTTCAGCGTGACGATCTCCAAAATGAATTAAAAAGAGTAATAGCTAAGGAAATAGGTGTTTCCGAAGATCAGCTACAAGCAGATAGGCCCTTTGCAGAACTAGGAATGACTTCTAGATCGGCTGTTATCATTGTGGGACTTTTAGAGACCTGGCTTGGATACAAAGAGCTGCCCACTACATTACTTTGGGAATACTCTAGTCTTACTACACTGACAGAATTTTTGATTAAAGGTGAGCATCCAGATCAACGTACATCAGATGCATTAATCACAAGGCAGAAAAAGGTTGAAGCCACCGAGCCAATAGCAATAATTGGTTATGCGTGTGATTTCCCTGGTGCTCCAAATATCCAAGCATTTTGGGATGTGTTGGTAGAGGGATCTTCTACAATAACTGATGTCCCAAAGGATCGATGGAACGCAGATGATTATTTTAGGAGTGAGTCTGGGACCCCGGGTTACATCAACAATAAACGGGGTGGATTTATAGCAGGTGTAGATACCTTCGACGCTGCTTTTTTTGGGATTACACCCTCGGAAGCCGAGGTCATGGACCCACAACAGAGATTACTTTTGGAGTTGGCGTGGCATTCGTTTGAGTCGGCTCAAATCCCACCGAATTCAATGGCAGGTACAGATTGTGGTGTTTTTGTAGGTATAAGTACACACGATTATAGTGAAGCTCAATTTAATAATAGATTTGAGTTGAATCCCTATACAGGTACCTCGAATTCTTCGGCTATAGCAGCAAATAGAATATCCTATTGGTTCGATTTTAATGGCCCTAGTATTGCGGTTGATACCGCCTGTTCGTCTTCTTTGGTCGCCTTGCACCAAGCGGTTTCAGCTTTGAGGAATGGTGAGTGTTCTACTGCTTTAGTTGGAGGGGTCAATTTGTTGTTGTCACCAAAGATGTCGGTCGCTCTATCACAGGCTCAAATGTTATCCAAAGATGGAGAATGTAGAACATTTGATCAAGATGCCAATGGATATGTTAGGAGTGAAGGTGGTGCGATGGTACTTATTAAGCCACTAAGCGCAGCAATTAGAGATAAGGATGAAATAAGAGCGGTCATTAATGGGAGCGCCATTAACCAGGATGGAAAAAGTAATGGGTTAACTGCCCCGAATACTAGG
>CAZUBV010000145.1:0-3706 GCA_964618875.1 uncultured Flavobacteriaceae bacterium | reverse complement strand
TTGTTTCCTCTAACTACGGTATCAAGCACAGCAAACTCATCACAGGCATTGTGGTTCTGTTCAAGAACTGACATTCGTTTACCAGACTCGAGGTGAACGTGTCCTGAGGTAGGATCTTGCTTTTTGGATAAAATTTTCATGAAGGTAGACTTACCCGCTCCGTTTGCTCCGATTATACCGTAGCAATTCCCGTGGGCAAAAGTGACATTTACTTCATCAAATAGAACGCGCTTTCCGAATTGAACGGAAAGGTTAGAAACTGAAAGCATAAGATGGTTATCCGTTTAGTTTTTTGTGGTCAGCTAAAAAGGTTTCAAGACCTTTATCTGTAAGTGGGTGATTGAGTAATGATAACATGGCAGAAAGCGGACCGGTCATTACATCAGCACCTATTTGGGCGCAATCGACAATATGCATAGCATGCCGAACCGAAGCAGCCAGAATTTGTGTTTCGAAATCATAATTATCGAACACGGTTCGAATGTCTTCAATTAGCCGAAGGCCATCAGTAGAGATATCATCTAATCTTCCGATAAACGGAGAAACATAAGTAGCACCAGCTTTAGCAGCTAACAGTGCTTGACCTACTGAAAATATAAGGGTACAATTAGTTCGAATTCCTTTTTCCGAAAAGTAGCGGATTGCTTTTAGCCCTTCCTTAATCATCGGAATTTTAACTACGATTTGAGGGTGTAGATCAGCTAAAATATCGCCTTCTTTTATCATTCCTTCAAAATCAGTTGCTATAACTTCAGCAGAAACATCACCATCTACAATTTCACATATGGCCTTATAATGATTTAAAATAGCCTGTTCTCCAGAAATACCCTCTTTTGCCATTAACGAAGGGTTTGTGGTAACTCCGTCAATGATTCCAAGATCCTGAGCTTCACGGATCTGTTCCAGGTTTGCGGTATCGATAAAAAATTTCATACTTAAAGTTTATAATGATTGGCTATTAATTTTTCATATTGCCATTGAGGCAACAAAGGCTTTAACAAAAGTACCGATAAACGTTGCAATGTACCTGCCACCAAGAAATGAATTTTTTTCGGAGGATTATTGAGTATATCAAGCACTTGCTTGGCAACTACTTCTGGATTCATTGCTTCTGAAACATGCGAATCAAAAAGCGCTAACTGCCGTTTATACGTCTCATAATACACCGAATCCTGATTTACAGTAGCATTAAGTCGGCGACTAGCTATATCCGTGGCAAAATCTCCCGGGGCAAGGGTATATACCTTAATACCGAAGGAGGCAAGTTCTAAACGCATTCCCTCAGAGAGCATGTGCAGTGCAGATTTTACCGATGAATAATGGGCTCTAAATGGTAAGCCCATATATCCAGCAATAGACGTTATATTGATAATCGCTCCGCTCCTACTTTTTCGCATATGCGGAAGAACTGCCTGCATTAATGCAGTCGGTCCAAAATAGTTAGTCTCAAATAATTCGCGAACTGCACTAAGGTCTAACTCTTCTACCGGACCGGTCATTCCTCGTCCAGCGTTATTGATTAGTACATCAATCCTGCCAGCTTCTTTCAGTACGGTTGCGACGCAATTCACAATACTCTCTTGAGAGGTAATCTCAAGCGAAATCAATCGATATTTTTTTGGGGATTCGTAATTACTAGGGTTCCGTGCTGTTCCAAAAACAAGAAAATCGTTATTAGAAAGATATTCAGCTATAGCTTTTCCAATACCTGAGGAAGCGCCGGTAATGAGTACGACTTTTGGCATATCAAATAAAAAAGGCAAGCTACCACATCGCACCGCTACAACCACATACCCTTGCTGTGTTCCCACCCTGGGGGATTCTGCAGGAGCTGGTCGTGCAGCGCTTGCCAGTGCAAAGATAAGTCTATTTCTATTTGCGACAATTTTCACTAAAGTGTATTTTCACCTAATGAAGACATTCTTACCACGACTATATTTTGGTTGCATTTGTGCTAGTCTTTTGTTATTTGGATGTAATCAGCCGAACAGTAAAGAAAACATACGTATCAGCTTTTCTAAAAGTGAACCTATATATCCTGGAGCAAAAGTTCGGATACAAGCTACTAATCCTTCAATTTTAGAATCGCTGCGAGTTTCGTATCAGGGACAAGAACTAGAGATAACCAACGATACTATCTACCTCCCAACAGCTCTACCACTAGGGAGACATCGATTTGTTGCCGCATTTACACACCAAAATCAAACTCACGAAACTCCAATCGAACTTTCGGTATACGCGAAGCAACCTCCAACTAAAATCGAAGCGAAACTGATTGCTACGTACAATCATTCTACAGCCAATTACACCCAGGGATTAGAATTCTTTGGTGATCTTTTAATTGAAAGTACGGGCGGCTTAAGTACGTCATCAATACTAGTATACGATCCTTTTTCTGGAGAAGAATTTAAGCGCCTTAATTTGGCTGATGCTATTTTTGGAGAGGGAATTACACGCATCGGCGATAAACTATTTCACCTTACTTGGAAAAATGGATACGGAAGTATTCGGTCTTTTAAGGATCTAGATTCTTTAGCATCTTTTCAATATCAATCCTCTATAGAAGGATGGGGACTCACTCACGATGAGCAGTTTATCTACAAAAGTGACGGAACAGAATACCTTTGGAAACTAGATAAAGTAACCGGAAGTGAATTAAGCTACATAACTATCGGAACCCAAAATGCCTATTTTAAAAATGCCAATGAATTAGAATGGGCAGAAAATCTAATTTTCGCTAACGTTTATCAAAAAGATGGAGTTATGATAATTGACCCTATTACTGGTGCGATTGTAGGGGTTGTCGATTTAGGATTTCTAAAGGATTTAATTGATAAAAACGCAAATTTCGATCCGTTAAACTCGGTGTTAAATGGAATTGCTTATCATCCGGAGCGTGGAACCTTTTTTGTAACCGGTAAGAATTGGAATAAGCTCTTTGAACTGCAGATCGATCTGGAGCCCATAAAAAAAGCCCTAACCAAGAGTTAGAGCTTTTTAACGTCGATATCATCGTTATTACAGGGTAAAAAGCGGTCTATCCTGCATAAGCGCATTCACTTCAGAACGAACGGATGCAATCTCACTTTCACTTGTCACATCTGAAAGTACACGATCGATAAGTGTTGCCACGGTTTGCATATCCGCAGCTTTAAGCCCGCGAGTTGTTATTGCTGGAGTACCTAGGCGAATACCCGAAGTGACAAATGGAGATTTGTCGTCGAAAGGAACCATATTTTTATTTGCAGTTATGTCAGCCTTTTCGAGTGCCTTTTCAGCATCTTTTCCGGTAACCTCCTTGTTTCGAAGATCAATTAATATCATGTGGTTATCCGTACCACCAGAAATAATATTGTAGCCCAATGACACCATCGCCTCGCCAAGCGCAGCAGCATTCTTTTTAACTTGTACCATGTAGTGCAAGAATTCGTCGGTCAGAGCCTCACCGTAGGCCACTGCCTTTGCAGCAATAATATGCTCTAGGGGACCTCCTTGATTACCCGGAAAAACAGCCAAGTCGAATAATGAAGACATCATCTTAAGATCGCCATTCTTTAACGTGTCTCCGAAAGGATTTTCAAAATCTTTACCCATCATAATCATACCTCCTCTAGGACCACGTAAGGTCTTATGAGTTGTAGTGGTAACCACATGGCAGTGCGGAAGTGGATCATTTAAGATTCCTTTAGCAATTAATCCCGAAGGG
>CAZUBV010000144.1:0-3706 GCA_964618875.1 uncultured Flavobacteriaceae bacterium | reverse complement strand
CCCACCTGGGCTCGAACCAGGGACCAACTGATTATGAGTCAGCTACTCTAACCGACTGAGCTATAGGACCAAGCGGGGGCCAAAATTACAGTTAATTTTTCGGTGTTCCAAGACTAAAAATACTCGGAAAACAGCAAGAGTTACATTTATCGCTATTTTTGCCGTTATGGAAAGCGAAAGACAACGAAAAATCGGAGGGGTACTGCAAACCGATCTAGCTGATATTCTGCAGAAAGCGGCCAAAGATGGTGGTATGCCCGGTCAGCTCATTTCGGTAACCGACGTTTCGGTAACAGTTGATCTTATGATTGCCAAAGTGTATTTGAGTTTCTTTCCAGAAGACCGTGCCGAAGAGCTGTTTGAAGGTATTAAATCAAACGCTCCGCTTATCCGCCACGAATTAGCTCGGCGAACCCGCAACCAAATGCGCCGTGTCCCTGAATTACTCTTCTTTATTGACCAGAGCGCAAAATTGGCCGAAAAAGTAGAGCGATCGCTGAAAGGCGAAGAAAATCCTATTGTAGACAGAAGCCTTCTCGAGCGACGTCAAAAAAAGTGAATCCGTCGGTATATATCGCCTTCCGCTATGTGCTCAGTAAGAGCAAGCAGTCGCTTGTGAATCTAGTGAGTTATTTGAGCTTTGGGGTGATTGTAGTGTCCGCTATGGCATTAACTATAGTGCTTTCGGCGTTTGAAGGCCTAAAACAATTAAGCGTTGCTTATGCCTATGAGAATAGCCCTGAATATCTAGTTGTTCCGGATCGATCCGCTCATTTCAAAATAGACACCGAAGCACTTCTACTCTGGTCTACAGAAAAAGGCGTTGCGGTTAGGGCCGCTTTGCAAACCCTAGGGCTTGTAGAACGAAACTCGTACTCAAGGGCCGGGCAGCTTATTGCCTACTACCCAAAGGGAGCTGCTCTGACAACCGAATTGCTATATGGTACGGACAGTCTAGGGTCTGGAGAACTTATGTTTACGCTATCATCTTACTATGACTTAGGTGGCGAAGAGTACGAGTCAATGGTTCGTGTCAGCGTATTACAACCGGGTAGTCGTCCGATACGACTAGGATTTGGAAGTTCTGATATCGCACAAACAACACTCCGCTCAATCGGAATTTATGCTGATCCTTCAACCGAATCAGCCATAGCAGCACGACTTTATTACGACGACTTACTTTATTTATCACAAGTAGCATACGGAAGCTTTAGTGCCCTTGAAATTGTTGAAACCCAGCTGCCTCTCGAACGACTAGTTGAGGAGCTGACCCCTATGATTACAGGTGAGTTTTTGATTAAAAGCAGGGCGGATCAAAACCAATCGTTGTTTAAGCTCCTGAACACCGAATATGTCGCTACCTACTTCATTTTTACCTTGATTATGGCCTTAGCGCTTTTTAATTTAGCGGGGAGCATTCGGCTGATTATGGCTGATAAAATCAGTAGTTTTCCGGTTCTTACCCAGCTCGGAATGCTTCCGAGTCAAATACGCAGTGTATTTTTTATTCTGGGGGTTTCCGTTTCGTTTTTAGGTGCGCTGTTGGGAATATTTCTAGGAGTGCTTGTGGTTTTGGCGCAGCAGTGGTTGGGAATTATTGAAATTGCAACGGCTATGGCATATCCGGTTGAATTGGCTTTTTCGAATATGGTTCTTGTTCTACTAACGCTTATTCTTCTTGGGTCGGGGGTGTCGTATCTTTCAAGTCGCAGCTTACCCGAGCCTAGCAAGGCTATTGCACCGTAGAAAAATCAAAGTCGGCAAATTCTTTTTCTGCCCGATCTAGTGTTTGATACACCTCAGCAGCCGTTTCGGCGCTCACTAGGGTCATGCGCAGCGGTTTAAAATTCGGAATGCCTTTAAAATAATTTGTGTAGTGTCTTCTTGTCTCATAGACGGCAAGTTTTTCGCCCTTCCAATCTACAGACATTTGAAGATGGCGTCTAGCGGCATCTACGCGCTCGGCCATACTCGGAGGCGGAAGATGGGTTCCGGTATTAATGAAGTGTTTAACCTCTTTGAAAAACCAAGGGTAGCCGATTGAGGCTCTTCCGACCATTGCTCCATCAAGACCGCACTGGTCTCTCATTTTAATTGCGGCTTCTGGAGTATCTACATCGCCATTTCCAAACACCGGGATGTGCATTCTAGGGTTGTTCTTAACCTCGGCAATCGGGCCCCAGTCTGCAGAACCTTTGTACATCTGTACGCGGGTGCGTCCATGTATCGATATTGCTTGAATACCCACATCTTGCAGGCGCTCGGCGACCTCAATAATTTTTATAGAATCACTGTCCCAACCAAGCCTGGTCTTTACGGTAACCGGAAGCTTAGTGCGCTTTACAATAGCCTCGGTAAGACTTACCATAAGCGGAATGTCCCTGAGAATTCCGGCCCCAGCATTTTTACAAACTACCTTTTTTACGGGGCAACCAAAGTTAATGTCGATAATGTCTGGGTTAGACTGCTCTACAATATCTACAGCCTCGAGCATTGAATCGAGTTCGGCCCCAAAAATCTGAATACCTACCGGACGCTCTTTCTCATAAATGTCGAGTTTGATGACCGACTTGGCGGCGTCGCGAATCAACCCCTCTGAAGAAATAAATTCAGTGTAAACCACATCAGCTCCCTGCTCCTTGCACAGTGCTCGAAAAGGCGGATCGCTTACATCCTCCATAGGCGCTAGCAATAATGGGAAGTCAGGTAGTTCTATGTCTGCAATTTTTACCAAAGGGCGGCTATTTTACAGCAAAAATAATGGATTATCTTTGCTTGCCTACATCTCTTTTCGAGTAGGCTTGCCTTGGCTATGAAAAACATCCGCAATTTTTGCATTATTGCACATATCGACCACGGTAAAAGCACCTTGGCCGATCGCCTACTCGATTTTACCGGATCAGTAACTGATCGCGAAAAACAAGATCAGCTACTAGACAATATGGATCTTGAACGCGAACGTGGGATTACCATCAAAAGCCATGCGATTCAAATGCGCTACACCTACAAGGGCGAAGAATATGTTTTGAATCTCATTGACACCCCCGGGCACGTCGATTTTTCTTACGAAGTGTCTCGATCGATTGCCGCCTGTGAAGGGGCACTACTTATCGTAGATGCAGCTCAAAGTATTCAGGCTCAAACGATTTCAAATTTGTACCTGGCATTAGAAAATGATTTAGAAATCATTCCGGTACTCAACAAAATTGACCTTCCCAGCGCAAGCCCAG
Organism: uncultured Flavobacteriaceae bacterium; assembly: GCA_964618875.1. Classification (GTDB taxonomy): domain Bacteria; phylum Bacteroidota; class Bacteroidia; order Flavobacteriales; family Flavobacteriaceae; genus UBA3478. The sequence goes on along the minus strand of CAZUBV010000144.1, from coordinate 476 downwards.
AAGAAGTCACTGACGATATCGTGAATTTGCTAGGCTGCTCGCCAGAAGATGTTATCCCGGCCAGTGCCAAAACAGGTATTGGCATCGAAGAAATTTTATCCGCTATTATTGAGCGCATTCCAGCTCCAAAAGGCGATCCCGACCAGCCGCTCCAAGCGCTCGTATTTGATTCAGTATACAACCCGTTCAGAGGGGTCGAAACCTATTTTAGAATCATGAATGGTTCGATAAAAAAAGGCGACCGAATCACCTTTATGGCCACCGGAAAAAGCTATTTCGCAGATGAAATTGGCACCCTGAAATTAAAACAAGAGCCTAAAAACGAAATTAAAACTGGCGATGTAGGGTACCTGATCACCGGTATTAAAGATGCTCGAGAAGTAAAAGTGGGAGACACCGTTACCCTCACCGAAAATAAAGCTGCAAGTGCAATTGAAGGGTTTGAAGAAGTGAAGCCGATGGTTTTCGCGGGTATT
>CAZUBV010000143.1:0-3780 GCA_964618875.1 uncultured Flavobacteriaceae bacterium | reverse complement strand
AATTTTTGCGTTTACCGTTAGGGCGGAAGGTAATTTTAAGGTGTAATCATCATAAACATTGATTACGCCAAAGTTGATAAACGAGATGTCTTCTAGTCTATTATTGGTATCAAAACGCTGTGCAGTTCGATCGCTCATTGAAAACCAGGTAGGTGTTTGATAGCTGACACCAAGTCCGAATGCATCGCTTGCATTCCAGAGTACGCCAAACCTAGCCGATACTCCGATACCTTCAGAAAATAAGTAGTTATCAAATAGACTCGATTTCACAGCTGAGTCTGTCGAATAGCCTTGTTCGTCGATATAGGTGAATCTCTCGTAGTTGATATCTTGAATGTTTAGGCTAGCTCCAAAAAGCCATTTATTCTTATAGCTAGCGGAACCGTGAATTTGATAGGTTCCTCGCTTGCCCTTAGTTTGTGATTCATATCGTTGAAACACGCTGCTGTAGCTAGCATTTGAAAAAAATGCGCCTTCATCTAAACTCAACATCCCGCCATACAATCCTAATAAGGTTTGTTGGGCTGCATAGCCACTTTCGGCACCAACGCGCAAGTAGGCCTCTTCAATAAATTCATTTTGAAATGCGAGTACATCAGCGGCAAGTTGTCCTTCGGCTAATTGCACAAAATACTGGTCCATACCTGTATCTGATAGACCTGCTGCTTTAATAGATCCGCGATAGGTGTCTTCTTGTTGGTAACTAAATCCAATAGCAATTTTATTCCAGTCACTTTGTTCCGATACGAAAACTAACAAACCTCCTGCTTGATTAATAGATGCATCTGCCTTTCTACTCGGATTGGTAAGGTCTCCTGTAGTTGCTGTATTTCCAGTAGTACCTAGTGAAAAACTACTTGAAAAGGCACCATAATCAAACAGTGCTCCAGCTGCTGGGTTGCTGTAAATGGCAGATAAATCACCTTTTAAAAAGCCTGCGGCTCCGCCTAAGGCTTGAGCCCTAGCAGAGCCGCTATAAGTAGTTTGTACACTTCTGTATAGGTCGTCGCTAGTTTGTGCAAAACCGAAATAGGCACTCATACTTAAGAGTGCGAGTAGAATTTTTCTCATGCGGTAAAATTAGTTGTTACCTCTTGAATTTGATCTTCCTGAGCTACTACTTCTCGAGGAATTTGATCGTGCTGAGCTACTACTACGGGAAGTATTCGATGAATTCGTGCGCACTGAACTGCTTCTCGAACTTGATGTATTAGGCTTATAGGTGCTTCGACTTTGCGAACTTCTTTGGGGTGCCGTATACTGGTTTCTAGGAGCCGAATAGCGATTACCAGACGATCGTAAATCGTTTGAAATTTGATTTACCGATTGCCTGTTGATAGTGGAATTTCGATTAATTGTGCTGCTACTGCGCAAAAGGTCTTGATTTGATCTTCCTCGATCAACAACATAAGAAGGAGTTCGGTATGTTGCTCGTTCATTGCGGTACCTTCTGGCGTTATTTCGATAAAATCGTGTAGTATTTACGTAATAGGGTCTGTAATTGCCAATAATAATTCCGCCGTATACCGGATAGCCAAAGCGGAATGGGTCGTTCCAGTATCCCCAAGTATTCCAGCCCCAATTATTAAAAGCCCACGGATTGTTCCAGCCCCAATTATTCCAGCCCCATGGGCTATTCCAATTCCAAGGATTATTCCAATACCCCCAATTATTCATTCCCCAATTGTTTACTGAGATTGAAACTGAAGAAGCGTTTTGTCCCCAAGCAGCGTAATTTGTGGGTTCGGAACTTTGATACGAGTAGGTGTCGGTAAGTTCGTACTGCTCTGCAAGATCAGCCGCTTTGTCAGCGAAATAAGATTGGTAAAAAGTTGATGCAGCGGGTGCCTGAGTATACCCAATACGAACCGAAGACCTCGGGATGTCACCTTGGTAATAGGAAATGGGGTAATAGGTAAAACAAGATTGCAGCGTAAACGCTAAAAGGATGAATGCTCCAAAAGGAAGCAATTGCTGGCTTTTAAACCCAAGACTACTTTTTCTAAAGTGCGTTTTCATATCTATAAATTTAATTAGTTTTACCCACGTTTTCAAGGGCAATGACTGTGCCAAATCTTTTCACATGAGCAAAAACTTAACTTCTCGATCCGAGGACTACTCGAAATGGTATAATGAACTGGTTGTAAAAGCCGACTTAGCAGAAAATTCTGGTGTTAGGGGATGTATGGTGATTAAGCCGTATGGTTATGCTATCTGGGAAAAAATTCAGCACGCTCTGGATACCATGTTTAAGGAAACGGGCCATGAAAATGTCTATTTTCCATTGTTCATCCCTAAATCGTACCTATCCAAAGAAGCTTCGCATGTTGAAGGTTTTGCCAAGGAATGTGCGGTAGTTACTCATTACCGCTTGAAAAATGCGGAAGATGGAAGTGGTATCGTAGTGGACGAAACAGCTAAATTAGAAGAAGAACTTATTGTTCGTCCAACCTCTGAAACGATTATTTGGGATACGTATCGGAAATGGATCCAATCATACCGTGATCTTCCGTTGTTGTATAATCAGTGGGCTAACGTAGTTCGCTGGGAAATGCGTACTAGACTATTTCTGCGAACCGCAGAGTTTTTATGGCAAGAGGGCCACACTGCCCATGCCACTAAAGAGGAGGCAATTACTGAGGCAGAAAAAATGATGAATGTTTACGCGACGTTCGCTGAAGATTTTATGGCTATGCCGGTAATTCGTGGTTTGAAGTCTGAGAGTGAACGATTTGCAGGTGCTGAAGAAACGTATTGTATCGAGGCACTTATGCAAGACGGAAAGGCACTTCAAGCCGGAACTTCACATTTTTTGGGACAAAATTTTGCCAAGGCCTTTGATGTAAAGTTTGCCACTAAAGAAGGAAACCAAGAATACGTCTGGGCGACTTCGTGGGGAGTATCTACTCGGCTTATGGGGGCATTGATTATGACTCATAGTGATGATCACGGTCTTGTACTTCCACCAAAGTTGGCTCCAATTCAAGTGGTGATTGTACCTATTTATAAAGGCGAGGAACAACTTGCTCAACTCAATGAGCATGTAGAGGGTTTAATCAAAGATTTGAGAAAGAAAGGAATATCAGTTAAATATGATAACCGAGACACCCATAAGCCTGGATTTAAATTTAATGAGTATGAACTCAAAGGGGTTCCGCTTCGCATTGGTATTGGTCCAAGAGATTTAGAACAAGGAACCTATGAGCTTGCGCGACGAGATACCCTTACTAAAGAGTCGATCGATGCTGGCCGAATTGTTGCAAGAATCGAAGAATTACTCGAAGAGATACAACAGAATTTGCTGGATCGTGCGCTCTCGTATCGCGAGTCGCATATAACGGAAGTAACAGATTATCAAGAATTTAAAAAGGTTCTTGAAGAAAAAGGTGGGTTTATTTCCGCTCACTGGGATGGTACCAAAGAAACTGAAGAGCGCATTAAGGAAGAAACAAAAGCAACGATTCGATGTATTCCTATTGATCAGAAAAAAGAGTCTGGCGTGTGCGTGTACAGTGGTAAACCTTCTTCAGGTAGAGTCTTATTTGCAAAGGCCTATTAAAAAAGTAAAATCAAGGTTTGCGAGACTTAAAAATAGTTGTATTTTTGCGTCCGCATTTTAGGCTAGAAATGGCCCGTTCGTCTAGGGGTTAGGACGCCAGGTTTTCATCCTGGTAACAGGGGTTCGATTCCCCTACGGGCTACAAAGAGTTTTGAAATTAGGGTTTAATGGCCCGTTCGTCTAGGGGTTAGGACGCCAGGTTTTCATCCTGGTAACAGGGG